>JABIDZ010000081.1 GCA_018651445.1 Candidatus Iainarchaeum sp.
CCTTTTTCTCCTATTCTTTTTGGATCAGTACTATCAACAATCTTAACTTTCAAACCAATCATTTCGTGGTTTTTAAGATTTTTTTCGTTGATTTCATACATTTTTCCTTTTATCATTTTTTTCTCCTTATGCGTCTATTAATTCTTCTTTATAACCCTTTTTTATTAACATTTCTTTCACTTTTTTTCGGTGATTTCCTTGCAATTCAATATTGTTGTCTTTTACTGTTCCGCCACAAGCTAATTTTTGTTTCATTTCTTTTCCTAGTTCTTTTGTTATTTGCTTGTCTTCTATTCCGGATACAATTGTCATCATTTTTTTGAATCTTGCTCTTTTCACCTCAATTTTAATCTGTTGTTGTTCGCGTGAAATGTTTGCTATATCAAACAAGTCTTTTGGCAAACCACTAATCTTATCAATTTCTTGCATTCTTTTTCTCCTTTTTTGTGTTCATTGCAGTTAACATTCTTGCAATGTCTCTTCTAAGTTTTCTTATTTTCCCAGGATTTTCACTTCGTGTTCCTGCTGCGATCGTAGCTTTTTCTTTTGCAAGTTCTTGTTTTAACTCAATTACTCTTTGAGTCAAATCTTCTTTGCTTAGATTTACTAAATCGCTTGTTTTCAAACTCATAAATACTCACTACTTTTTTTCCTCGGCTTTTTTTGCTTCTTCTTTCTTATCGTCTTTTCCTTCAATCAGGTCTTCTACTTTGTCTACAACTTTTTCAACGTCTTCTTTGATTTCTTCTACAACGTCTTCTACTTTGTCTACAATTTTTTCTAATAATCCTTCTTTCTTTTCTTCAGTTTTCTTGTCTTCTTTAACTTCTTCTTTCTTTTCGTCTTTTGTTTCCTTTGCAACTACTTCCTTAGTCTCTTTTGTTTCTGTTTTTGCGTCTGCTTTCTTTTCTTCAGTTTTAGTTTCAGCAACTTCTTCTTGTTCTTTTGCTTCTTCTTTTACTCCTTTGAACTCTGCAATAACTTTTTTAACATCAATCTTATCAGGGAAAACTACGTCTGGGTGGATAATACTTAATTTGATTCCTATTGCACCAGCTTTTGGATACGCTGCTGTTTTTGCGGTGTCAACATATTTTGCTTGGTCTCCAATCTTTTTCATGTAACCCATAGCAACTCTTTGTTTTCTTTTTCTTCCACCTTTTCCAGCTAATTTTCCTTTAAATACTAATTCTACGCCTTGTGCTCCTGCACTCATAATGTCTTTTACTGTTCTATAAGACACACTTCTCCAAGCAAATCCTCTTTCTATCATTGAAGACATTTTTTCTGCTAAAATCTTCGCATTCAAATTTGGAGTTTTAATTTCTTGTATTTCAATTTGTGGATTGTCAATCTCATATTTTACTCTAAGTGTTTCTGTTAATTGTTTTATTGTTGAACCACTTTTTCCAATTGCAAGACCTGGTCGTGCAACGTGTAAAACTATTCGTGTTACTAGTGGAGTCTTGATAATCTCAAGTTTACTAAAACCGGCTCTTTCAAGTTTTTTTGAAAGATAGTTTTCCATTTCCATCTTATTGTAATTTTTCTGTATGAATGTTCTTTCTATCATGCTTTCACTTCCGAAACTATTACTTCTATGTGTGTTGCGTTTTTTCTTCGTGCTTTTCCGCCAATTTTTCCTTTGCTTTGATGTGTTTGTCTTGAAATTCCTTTTGAAGCAAACGCATGTATAATCATTAATTTATCAGCATCTAATCCTTTGAAATCTGCATTGCTCTTTACTGATTCAAGTAGATTCACAAATGCTTTAATTGCTTTCTCTGGATATCGTCCTGATTTTACTCCTTCTACTGCTCGTCCTTTTCTGTGTGCAACTTTTTTATGGTATTTCTTTAATGGTAAATACTCTTCGTGTGCCAAGATTCTCTCAAGCCACGCAATTGCTTTGTCTAATTGTTTTCCTTTTAATTGATTACTAATTTCGGTAGAATATTTAAGTGATATGTTAGCATTAGTAGTCATTGCGCGAGCAATCTTGCTTTCTTGTCCTACTTTTGCTTGGTATACTTTTTTTGCCATAATATCATCTTTTCTATGTCATTATCTTGCGGTTATTGCAGTCGAACTCTTTGTTGCTCCGATTCCTGCTTTTCCGTGTGATAACCTCTTTCTTGTAAATACAAATTCTCCGATATAATGTCCTAGCATTTTTTCGGTAACGTCTACTCTTTCAAAAGTGTTTCCTCTGTGAATTGCAAAAGTTACTCCGACCATTTCAGGGATAACAACAAAATCTCTTTTGTGAGTTCTAATTGGTTTTGCTTTTACATTTCCTTTTGCGCGAGCAACTTTTTTCATTAGGTGTTTGTCTATACCTTTCTTTAACGATCGTTTTGGCATTGAAGTACATAGTTCTGCAAAGTCTTCTACGCTCATTGCGCTAAGTTCTTCAATTGTTTTTCCTCTGAAAGTAAATATTTTTTTAACCATTTTATCTCACCTAATAATTCTCCTAGTTTTTCTTTCTTCGTCCTGTTCTCTTTGAAGCAATTGCACCAACTTTTCTTCCCGGAGGAGCGTTTCTTGGGGTACTCTTTGATTTACCCGCGTGATGTTGTGCTCCACCAAATGGATGGTCTACTGCGTTCATTGCAACTCCGCGCACACTTGGCCAAAATATTTTTTTAGCTTTCATTGCGTGGAATTTTGTTCCTGCTTTTACGAATGGCTTTTCGCCTTTTCCCCCGCACGAAGCATTTCCAATTGTTGCGCGTACGCTTAATGGTAATTGAAGTAATTTTCCTGATGGCATTTTTACCATTGCTTTTTTGCTGTCTCTTGTAACTAATAAAGCGTAGTTTCCTGCACTTTTAACAAAGGTACCGCCGTCTCCACTAATCTTTTCAATATTAAATATAGGGCAACCTTCGGGTAATGAACCAATATTTGAAACATTTCCAATTGCAATATGCACATTAGTTCCTTGTTCTATTGGTTGTCCAATATAAGTTCCTTCGGCTGCAACAAGATCTTCTCGTGTACCGTCATCAAAACTAATTTCTGCCATAATCGCATTCCTTCCAGTGTCTTTTGTAAACTTGGTAATTTCGCCTTTCTTTGTATCTTCACTTTGAGTTAAGTACTTTGATTCGATTCCTTTAAGCTTAGCTTTAAACGTATGCGATCCTTTTCCTCGTCTTTGTGATGTTAGTCGTTTTCCCATTTACAATACACCTAATTTAGTTGCAAGGTCTTGTGCCTTGTATTCTTTCTTTAATTTTACAATTGCTTTTTTTCTTCCGCGTCTATCTCGAATAATATTTACTTTTTCTGTTCGAACTTGATATGCTTTTTCCACAATTGATTTTATTTGTGGTTTTGTAGCTTTGTTTGCAACAATAAATGTAATTTTGTTTTCTGTGTCAATCATATTAACTGCTTTCTCTGTTACTAATGGATACAAAACAATTCCTAAGTCTTCAAGAGTTGCATTTGTTTTAATTGGTTTAACTTTCTTTTCTTCTTTTTTCTTAACAACTTTTTTTGTTTCTTCTTTTGGAATATCTTTTGCAGTCTCAGCTTTTTGCTGTTTCTTGTCCATCTCGTTTAATTTAACCACAATAATCACTCTTCGTCTTTAACCTTTTTTACTTTCTTTTTTGTTTTTGCTTTTCTAACAACTTTTCTTTTTACTTTAACAACTTTTTTCTTTTTTGCAAGTACAACTTTCTTTGCTTTTGTTTCAGTCTTTTTTGTTGGTTTAGCTGTTGCTTTAACCGTAGATTTATTTTCTAATCCTTCGATTGCACTTTTAGTCCAAACAACTAATCTTCCGGCTTCTGCACCAGGTGCTAATAATTCAACATTTAATGAGTTTACTGTTACTGCGTCTACTCCAGGTAAATTTCTTGATGCTTTTAGCAAAGGAGAGTTTTTTCCAGAAACGATTAACACACTTTTCTTTTGTTTTTTTGTTCGTCCGCGAGCTTTTCCTTTTCCTGCTCGTCTCCGTGTTTTTCCGCGTGCATTTTCTAAATCTTTTCCAATTCCTATTTTTGTGAGAATCTTAATTACTTTTTGTGTTTTATCAGTACCTTCAAAAGTATCGTCAACGATAACTGGTAGTGAACCTTCTACAATAAATCTTTTTTCAACTAGTTCTTTTGAAATAGTTGCTGCGATTGCGCTTTGCAAAGCTAATTTTCTTTCTTTTTTATTAATTTTTTCTGCAATAACTTTGATTGCTTTTGGTCCGTGTGCTCGTCTTCCACCAACCGATTGGGGAATTCTTGCAACACGCCCGTATAATAAATATTTTCTGTTTTTCATTCTTGGTAATCTTGCTTTATCTGTGTTAATTGTTCTTTGTGGAGTTGGTTTTCCTCTCATTCCTAAGTATAATGCAGTAGTTTTTAGTCCTGCGCGTGGATCGTGTCCTTTTGGTTGTAATCTAGCAGTTTGCATTGCCATTACAGCTCTTTTGATTAATTTTGGTTTGTATTCTGTTTCAAATACTGCTGGTAAAGTAACATCGCTCTTGCTTGTTCCGTCAATTCCAAAAACTTTTCCTTTCATTTCATCTCACCAAAACTTTTTCAACTGCGCCAAGTTGTATTCCTCTTGTTCTCTCAGGTCTAACACTTTTTCTAATTGCAATACATCTTTTGCTTGGTCCTAAAACTGAACCTGCGATGATAGCGTATTTTCCTCGTACTATTCCGTAACCTGCAAAACCACGTTTTCCATTTATTTCTTCAAGTTTATCAGATATTTTAAGTATTTTTTTGTTGTGTTCTGTTCTTGTGTGGTAACCCATTTGTCCGGGTCTTGCAACAGTGAACATTACTGTGCTTGGATTCCATGGACTAATTGAACCAACAATTCTTCTTGTTTTTGCTTTTGGTCTTTGTATTCTAACTCCAAATCTTTTAATTACTCCTTGGAAACCTTTTCCTTTTGTTACTCCGCGGATATCTAAAAAAGTTCCTTCGTTAAATACATCTTCTATATTAATTTCTTTTCCAAGAATGTCTTTTGCATATGCTAATTGTTCTTCTTTTTTTCCGCCAATGCTAACTTCACTAACATCTGGTGTTTTCTTTAAAGAAATCTTTTTTGGTTGTGTATTAACAATTAAAGTAAAATATTCAATTTTTTCCATTTCTTTTTCAAAATCAGCTATAGTATAATCTTTCCCTACTTCTTTTTTATCGGTTTTCTTTGCTTTCTTGTCCTTTTTTTCGCTTGGTTTCTTAAAATTGTTGATTTTTCGGCCAAGTTCCTTGTCCAAATTATCAGATATAACGTCACTTAGCACACAATAACCAATTTCGTCCTTTACATACGCTCGGATTCCAAGAACTTTCATTGGAGGACATTCGATAATAGTTGCGGGGATAATAACTTCTTGTCCAAAAGTAACACTTCCTTTGTGGGCATTTTTGCCTGTTACTTGTGTCATTCCAACTTTATAAGCTAAAAAGCTCAATGCTTTGGCTTCGTCTCCATTAGCTTTCATTGACGGAGTTTCTTTCTTTGCGCGTACACGCGGGTAGAAAGCCATACTTCCTCTTCGGGGCCAATTAAAACTTGCCATAATTTCACATCAAATCTATTATTTTTATTATGTAGACAAACAAGTTCAAAATTAGATTTCGAACAAGCATTTACGCCCTCACCAGAAAGCACAGTCTACTCGTTAAACCGTATTTTTACGATATAATATCAATTTCTTCCAAGAAAAGCTTTATAAATGCCACTCTATTTTAGCTTTTTTTGATTATTGTTGTTCAATTTCCCAAATTTCTTGGGTTCTTTTTGAATAATCGGTAATTACAACAACAATTGCAACTATGATTACGATTAACACTAATAGTCCTAAACCGATCGTAGCTATTCCGCCACCAAACGTAAAGAATCCTGCAAAGAAGTCTTCGCTTTCAGAAAATTCTGTTTCGATTCGTTCGTTTCCGGATTCAAAAATTACTTTTCCGCTGTGTGCCGTGCTTGGAATGATAACTTCGGCAAAACTATTTCCGGCAGGAATAGTAAGTACGCGATCTGCGATAATATCGTTTTCAATTTCAACGCTTAGAACTCCAACAAATAATTTGCTTGTTGGATTAGAAAAGTTAATTGAAATAACATTGTTATTTGCATCGGGAACAATTGCTAAGTTCATTGCAACGCTTGACAAATTTCCAGTAGTTGTATTTGTAATATTAACTCTTGCAACGCTTGCGTTACAACCACTAACATTTGGTCTTAAAACTAATTCGCCAGTGTCTTCAAAAAGTGTGATACTAACATCTCGAGAAATTGCACTATTTGCGGGTAAAGTAATTATTGATGGAGACGCTTGTAATCCTTCTACGTATACGTCTGCTCTCGCATTAGTGTTATTTGTTATTGTTACAGGGATATTGGCATAATTAGAAATACTAGCGCTATCGGTAACTGAAATATTGAATCCGTCACAATTTGTGTGCCCTGTTGAACTCTCAACATCAAGTACTTGTGTTTCAAAATCATTTTCTATGTCGCTAAAAGAACAAGTCTTTCCGTCACTAAATCTTCCTTTTACTTTAATTGTGTTGTCATAAGTCTTATCAGAGAAAACATTTCCTGTACTAGCTTTGATTATAATATCTGCTAAGTTGCCCGAAAACGCGTATTTCTCGTAGTAGAACGCTTCAATGTCTAAACCGTTTTCTGTTACGTCAACGTCAGTTAATTCAAATCTCTTTGTTGAATCATTGTTTAAATAAAATATTTCTTGTGTTTCTGTTCCTTCTTCCATTACAAAATCGCGTACGTGTAAACTAATGTCGTCACAATCTGAACTAGTTCCGTTGCTTGTTCCTGATCCTCCGCTTGAACCAGTATCTTCTACGCGTACTTCAAATTGTTCTATTCCGATGCTTGAGATTGAACAAAATGTGTTGTTCAGGTAACCTGAAACACGAAAACTTCCGTTTGTAGTTCGATCATATGATACAAATCCTGCGTCAAGTTCAACACTAACATTACTTATTGAATTGTCTTGTACGGTTGAAGGGTAATCAACACTTCCTGATGTAACTATTGCTGTTGAAAAAGTAACGTCTGCGTCACTAACATCAAAATCAGTGCTAGTATTGTTTTCTATTCTAAATGTTCTTGTTTGTGAAGTATCTTCGTTTATTTCAAAATCGTTAGTAACTAATTCTATTCCTGAACAAGAATTGTTTTCAACATCGATGTAAGCGTCTTTTATCTCTAGTTCGGTTGTACCTTCGTTTACAACACCTTCTAATTTGTATCGATCATATCTGTCGTCAATTGAAAAATCGTTACTCCATGTGAAAACAAATGTGTCTTCATCAAGTGTCTGGCTTTTACTAGTTGTTGTTTTCCATGAATTCCATTCGTCGTTGTCTTCGTCCCAACGAAAGATAGTTGCTTTTGCGGTTAGGTTAGTTGCACAATCATCTTCGTCAATAATGTCGTTAACACTAAATTCTATTCTAATATC
>JABIDZ010000048.1 GCA_018651445.1 Candidatus Iainarchaeum sp.
AACCGGCTAGTATAGTTGAGCTAGCAAATGTACTGAAAAAGCATTTGAGTTCAGAAAAGAAAAAGACTCCTGCGCCACAAAATTAATGCATGTTTAACTACAAAGCTTTTTAACTATTCAAAACCTATTTTTATTATGCCTACAAAGCCATTAACAACTACTGTTAGATCAAAACCAAAAATCATTCCAATAATTAGAAAAATAAAAATTCCTGATTCGGTTATTGAAAGATTAAAAAAAAGACATGCAAAAGTTTTTCCAAAAGTAGATTCACTTATTCTTGAATTAGAAAAAGAGACTCAATTGACAAGGGTAAAAATGAATTCAGATAGACAAAACAAACTAAAAAGACGAATTCGAAGAGCATATGCTAGCGTGGATTATGAATTGAGTTTAATCTTAAGAAAAGGTGCGCCAGGGGCAAGAATTAGATCCGAACAAAAATTCATTAGTGACGTAGAACGACGACTAATTGATTTAGAGAAAACGGTTATGGAATTAGAAAAACAAAAAGTTGTGAGAACTGGATTTGCGCATGAATGTTTTAGATACGTCAAATTGAAACGAAAGACTTCTTTGTTTGAAAGAGTTAAATTAACTATTGGTAAGTAACTACTTTTTCTTAAGCGTCTTTAATGAGCTTTTTATTACTTTCTTTTCTACTTTCTATTAGATATAATGACTATTACTAGCGAAGAGTTAAGAGAGAAGCATGTAGATTTTTTCAAAAAGAATAACCATGTGGAAATAGGGAATGCGTCTCTTATTCCTGAGAACGATCCGACTGTGCTATTTACTACTGCAGGGATGCAACAATTGGTTCCATTTTTTGATGGTGAACCGCATCCAAATGGAAAACGATTAGTGAATAATCAAAAATGTATTCGAACAGGAGATATTGATGATGTTGGGGATCAATGGCACTTAAGTTTATTTGAAATGCTAGGTAATTGGAGTTTAGGCGATTATTTCAAAGGGGAAGCAATAAAGCTTAGTTTTGAATTTGTAACTGAGATTCTTGGGATTTCAAAAGACAAACTCAGTGCAAGTGTTTTTGAGGGGGATAAAGACGCTCCACGAGATGAAGAAGCGGCTAAGTTCTGGGAAAAAGTTGGAGTGCCAAAAGAAAGAATTTATTTTTTGCCAAAGGGTGAAAACTGGTGGGGTCCAGCAGGAGAAACTGGTCCATGTGGGCCTAACTCGGAAATGTTTTTTTTAATTTCCGGCGGGCATGCTAAAGACGCAAAAGAGTTCATGGAGAGAGGCGAGAAAGGAGAAATTTGTGAAATAAGAAATGATGTTTTTTTAGCTTATAATAAAAACAAAGAAGGTGCTTTTGAGAAGCTGAGCCAAAATAATGTTGACAATGGAATGGGTTTAGAAAGAACCATTGCTGTTTTGAATGGGCTCGATAATGTTTATGAAACAGATTTGTTAAAAACAATATTTGAAAAAGTAAAAGAACTTTCAAATGTGGGTTTTAATATTGATACAAATATTAAAAGTGCAAGAATAATTACCGACCATGTACGAGCGGCAACATTTTTACTAGGTGACCCAAAAGGGATTGTCCCAAGTAATGTCGATCAAGGATATGTTTTGAGAAAATTTATTCGAAGAGCTATAAGACATGCAAGATTGCTTGGAATCCAAGGTTCGTTTTGTAAACAAATTAGCGAAAAAGTAATTGAAAGAATGAATAAGCATTATCCAAATTTAGAAAAGAATAAAAAATTTATTTTTAGCGAACTTGCAAAAGAAGAAGAAAAGTTTTCTATCGCACTTGAAAACGGAACAAAGAAACTTGAGAAAACACTTGGCTTTTTGAAGAGCGCAGGTAAAAAAGAATTGAGTGCAAAAGGTGCATTTGATTTGTACCAATCAAACGGTTTTCCAATTGAAATGACTCGTGAAATGTGTAGTGAAAAAGGCTTTGCAGTTGATGAAAAAGGATTTGAAGACTTGTTAAAAGGACACCAAGAACTTTCAAGAAAAGGAGCTGAACAAAAGTTCAAGGGCGGGCTAGCAGACAACAAAGAAGAGACAACAAAGTTACATACTGCTGCGCACCTAACAATTGCTGCGATGAAAGAACTGATTAATCCGGATACCGAACAAAAAGGCGCGAACATAAATGCTGAGAGACTACGATTTGATTTTAATAGCGATGAACGATTAACAGATGAACAACTACGTGCAATTGAAGCATGGGTTAACGAAGCAATTGCGAGCAAAGCGATTGTTAGCATGGAAGTTTTGTCTCTAGCTGATGCAAAGAAAAGTGGTGCGCACGGAGTATTTGATTCAAAGTACGGAGACAATGTGAAAGTTTACACGATAACTGGGTCGAACGGAAAAGTTTATTCTAAAGAGATTTGTGGCGGCCCACACGTAGAAACCCTTGCAGGAATGGGCACGTATAAAATAATCAAACAAGAAGCTGTTGCGGCAGGAATCAAAAGAATCAAAGCAGTTTTAGAATAAATGCTTATTATCCGAAACAAATACTTTTTAATATCAAATTAGTATTATTTCTCTATGTTTTTAGAATTTTTGCTAGTAATAATTCTTATTATCATAATTGTAATAGCAATAATGTATAATGGTCTCGTACGTTCAAGAAACGCGGTTAAGAACGCGTGGGCAGGAATAGACGTCTGGCTAAAACGAAGAGAAGATTTGATCCCAAATCTGGTTAGAACCGTTAAAGGTTATGCAAAACACGAAAAACAATTATTAGAAGAAATAACTAGACTTAGAATTGCAATGATTAACTCTCAAAAAGACATTAAACGAACTGCTGCTGCAGACGATATGTTAAATAAAACTCTGAAAAGTTTGTTCGCAGTTGTAGAAAATTATCCAATGTTAAGGGCAAACGAGAATTTTTTAGAACTTCAAAAAGAATTGTCTAATACTGAGAATGAGATAGCGGCTGCTAGAAGAATCTACAATAACAATGTGCGAGATTATAACACTTCGGTTGATTCGTTTCCACAAAATATTATTAGTGGGATATTTGGATTTGAAAACGCAGAGTTCTTTAATGCAACGGCTAGTGAAAGAAAACAAATAAAAATAAGTATTGATGATTTGAGTTGAATTTAATCCATTTTTTGATGTGAAAATATGTATTGGGCATTGTATGGGGATCAAGAAGAAACCGAAGTATTTAAAGAAATGGCTAAAGTAGAAGAAGATTGGAAAAAGATTACTTCCGAAAAAGAAGTTCAGCGCAGAAGAAAAATGATGCGAATTTTTAGTTTATGTTTTGTTGTTGGATTGGTATTCGGAGTTATTTCTACTATGTTGTTTTCTTCGGTATTACCTATAAACCAAAGTGATTGGAATTTGGCTCCGGCAATAATCTTTTTTGTTATTATGGCAATTGGCCTTGTTGGGCGATCATTTACTAGAAGTTATTATTATTCAAAAAGCAAAGACGTTTTGAAATTAATGTTGGCAAAAGAAAATAATTGGTTGTATTCGTCTGAAAAAAACGTTCCTCAACAACAAACGCTAGAAAAAGAATTGCCCGAGTTATTTGGTAAAGGCAATACCTCCAACAAATACATTGAAGACCAGTTTTTTGGAGAAATACAAATAGGGAAAAATAAGATTCCTTTCAATCTGGGAAATTTTTATTATGAAGTTCGATCTGGGCATGGAAAAAACCAAAGCACAAAATCATACTACAAGAACTTTTTTGCGTTTCGACCAAATAACAAGTTAAATGCGCATTTTTTAGTTTCGCCTGAACGGCTCTTACACAAAATAGGAAACATGCTTACAAAAAAAGACGTTGATTTGGAAAGTATGGAATTCAACAAGAAATTTGTATTTAGTTATAAAGACGAAAAGAACAAAGCATTAATTCCGAGGATATTTACGCCTACATTACAATTAAACTTTTTAGAACTTGAAAAAAAGAGAAATAATTTTCAATCATTAATAACTAATGGTGCGATAGTTTTCATGTTTGACGGCTTCTTGTTGTCTTTTTTGAAAACAAACATATTAAAGGAAAACAAAATTAGCGAAGCAGATACTGCTCAACTAAAAAACAAAATAGATGAACTAGTAGTAATTATCAAAGAGATTACAAAGAGTTTTGATTAATTTTGCCCATATGTGTTAGTCACATTTCTTCAATAGCAACAATATCTAAAATGCTTAAACCTTTTTTCATTACAATCATTGTTGCTTCCACTAGTGACAATCGCGCGTTTAGTAGTTCTTGTGAATCTGATTTTAGAACGTTAACTTCATGGTAAAACGAATTGAATTTTTCTGCAATAGAAAGCAATGAATGGGCAATTGGGTGAAGAGATAATTGTTCGTAACTCTTTGCTACGGCATCAGAAAACTTTTGTAATTCAATAATCAATTCCTTTTCTTTATTTTCTTTTAGCAAATCAAAGTTCTTTTGTTTGTATTTTTTCTTCTCTGCTTTTGCTTTTCGTAAAATACTATTTGCACGCGCATAAGCGTATTGTAAATAGGGACCCGTTTCTCCTTCAAAAGCGAGGCTTGCTTTTGGATCAAATAAAATTTCTTTCTTCGCGTCGTTTTTCAACAAAAAGAATTTTATTGCTCCAAGAGAAATAGCTAGAGCTCTTTTGTTCTTCTCTTTTTCGCTTAAGTTTTCATAACGCTTTTCAATTTCAGCTAAAGCTAATTGTTTTATCTCTTCAATTAAGTCATCTGCATCAACAACCGTTCCCTCACGAGATTTCATTTTTCCGCTTGTTAAATTAACCATTCCATAAGAAAGATGTTGGCATTTGTCGGCCCATTTTCTACCAAGTTTTTCAAATATTGCAAATAATTGTTTGAAATAAAAATCTTGTTCGCTAGCAACAACCCAAATACATTTATCAAGTTTAAAATTATCAAACCTATTTTGGGTAACTCCGAGATCGTTTGTTGCGTACAATGCGGTTCCGTCTCCACGCAAAAGAATTTTATTTTTTATCTCAGGTTCTAAAACCGCAGCTATTGCACCATTATCTTCTTTTTGAAAAACTCCTTTTGCAAGTCCTTCTTCAATTATTTTATGTCCAGCTTTTAATTTAAAATTCTCTGATTCATAAAACCACTCCTCGAATTCGCTTCCAAATAAATCATAAGTTTCTTTCATTCCATCAATTGCCCATTTATTCATTTTTTTCCAAAGAGCAATTATTTCTTTATCGCCTGCTTCCCATTTTGCAAGCATTGCTTTTGCTTCTTCTTCTAGTTCAGGATTCTTTGCTACCTTTTGTGCATAAAGAACGTACATGTCTCCAACAAAGTGATCACTTTTCTTTCCCTCACTTTTTGGCGTCTTTCCTTCACCAAACTTTTGATAAGCGAGCATTGACTTCATGATGTGCACTCCGCGATCATTAATTATATTTGCTCGAATAACTTTCAAACCAACAACTTCTAAAAGATTTGAAAAAGCCATTCCAAGAGAACTATTTCTTAGGTGTCCAACATGCAAGGGTTTGTTTGTATTGGGTCCAGAGTATTCTAGCATAACACTGCCTTTCTCTGTTTTTTTAATGAATTTTCCATCAAAAATGCTTTTTAGAACGGATTCTGAAAGCGAGCTTTTTGATAGGAAAAAGTTCACATAAGGGCCTTTTGCCTCTACTTTTTCAATAAAATCGGCTGAAATCTTAGCTGCGAGGTCATTAGAAATTGCGTTTGGAGCCTTTTTCTGTGCTTTTGCCAAAGTAAAGCTAGGGAAAGCAAAATCGCCCATTCCTTTGGGAGGAACCTCCAATTTACTAACAATTTCGTTTACTTTCTGTCCAGTTTCTTTAGCGATTAATTTAGCGATACTATCTTTAAAATCCATGATAAAATAAGACAACTTTATTATTATAAAGACTTCACAATAGTTTATTTGAGATGGAAAAGGCAAGTTTTATACTGGAAAACAATGATTCTGTTTGTAATGTTTTTTCAGGAAAAAAATTAAATGAAGAAATTGTCAAATACTTGATCGAACTAAAAAAAGCAAAATATGTTATAGTCACGGATTCCAAAGTTAAAGAATTGCATGGGGATACACTGCTAAAACAAATGAACGCAGCAGGGCTTGATTCATTCTTAATTTCTTTTCGAGAAGGAGAAAAAAATAAAACAAGAGAGACAAAAGCTTTTGTTGAAGATGAAATGTTTAAAGAAAAATGCGGGAGAGATACTATTATTATTGCGCTTGGCGGAGGAGTTGTTGGTGACCTAGCTGGTTTTGTTGCAGGAACTTATATGCGAGGAATTCCAGTTGTACAGATTCCTAGTACAACTATTGCTATTGCGGATAGTAGCATGGGTGGAAAAACAGCAATAGATGTTCCTGCTGGAAAAAATCTTATTGGAGTTTTTCATCAACCAATAGCTGTTTTTATGGATCCAGAATTATTGAAGACTCTTGATGACAGAAATTACAAAAGCGGTCTTATCGAAATGGTAAAACACGGAATTATAAGGGACAAAGAATTCTATGAATTTTTTAAAGAGAATTTGAAAATTGTTCTGGCTCGCGAAGGAGAAGAATATGAAAGGATAATGGAAAAGATAATGTTTGATAATATAAAAATTAAGAAAGATGTTGTTGTCGAAGATCAGCGGGAAAGCAATTTAAGAAAAGTTTTGAATTATGGGCATACAATCGGGCATGCTATTGAAAAGTTAAGCAATTTTGATTTGTTACACGGAGAAGCAATTGCTATTGGTATTTGTGTAGAAGCTTTTCTTGCATCCAAAAAAAATATTTTAAGTGAACAAGATTTTTTAGAACAAAAAGAGTTAATTGAAACTCTTGGTCTGGAAACAAGAATCCCAAAAGAGATTAGTACTAAAGACATTATAGAATTAATGAAACTTGATAAGAAGGCTAGGGGCGGAATGCCAGAATTCTCTCTTGTGAAAGAAATTGGGAAATACTTTGAAGAAAATGGGAAAATTGCAAAGAGATTTTCTTTAGAAGATTTGGAAGAAGTTATTGAAGATTATAGAAATTTGAATTGACTAAGATTCTAATTATCTTATTAAAATCCTTTTGATTTTGTGTCAAGGAAGAATTATTAATGAGTTAAATTATTCTCTAAGTGATAAGATAGTAAAATTATGGTGAAATGAGATGGTAGATTATGATGTAATAATTGTTGGTGGCGGAGCAGCCGGTTTGACTAGTGCGATTTATACTGTGCGAGCAGGGCTCTCAACACTGCTTGTTGAAAAAGAATTATTTGGAGGACAAATAGCTTTGACCGAAGGAATAGAAAACTATCCTGGTTTTGAATCAATACAAGGAAAAGACTTAGTTGATAAGATACTAGCACAAGCAAAAAAACAGGGAGTTAAAACAAAAGTTGGCAACGTACAAAGTATCACAACAAAAGGAAAAGAAAAAATTGTTGAAATAGATAATGAAAAAGTTTCTACGCGTGCAATTGTGTTAGCTGTTGGTAGTACCCCAAGAAAACTAGATGTTGTTGGGCGTGAAGAGTTTGATGGGAAAGGGGTTCACTACTGTGTAATGTGTGATGGACCACTATACAAAGATCGTGTTTGTGCGATTATTGGAGGAGGCGACGCTGCAATAAAAGAATCGCTTTCACTTGCAAAGATTGCAAAAAAAGTTTTTGTAATTCATCGAAGAGAAGGACTAAGAGCCGAAAAGCGATGGCAAGACCTGGCACTCGCAACAAAAAATATTGAGTTTATTTGGAATAGTGAGGTGCGTGGCTTTTTTGGAGAAAAATTTTTAGATAGCATTAAAATATTTAATAGTAAAACAAATAAAGAAAGTGTTTTAGAGCTTAGCGCCGTGTTCACTTACATAGGACATGTTCCAAATACAAAGTCATTTGATTTTAAGAAAGATGCGCGAGGATATTTTGTTGTCGATAAGAGTTATCAAACAAGCGAAGAAGGAGTATTTGCTGCTGGTGATTGTGTTGCAGGTAACCACACACAAATAGCTACTAGTGTGGGTGCAGGTGCAGCAGCAGGAATGAGTGTAATTAATTATTTACATTTAAAAGAGTAGGTGAGAGTATGAACGAATTTGATTATGATATTTTGGGACCCGAAAAAATACTTGAAGTGCACGACCCAAAAACTGGAATGAAAGGTTTTGTTGTTATTGATAGTACTGTTCTTGGAGTTGGAAAAGGCGGGATAAGGATGACGCCAACAGTTGACAAAGAAGAAGTTTTTCGACTAGCTCGAACAATGACACTAAAAAATTCGCTAGCGGGACTACCTTTTGGCGGAGCAAAGAGTGGAATAATCGCTGATGCGCACCAACTAAGTTTAAGCGAAAAAAAGAAACTTGTTGAGAGCTTTGCAAGTGCTCTAAAAGAATTGTGTCCTGCTCAATACGTTGCTGCTCCAGACATTAGTATGAGTGAGCGCGAAATGGAGTGGTTTTCAAAAAAACTAAAAAGTAGAAAAGCTTGTACTGGAAAACCAAAAAAGATGGGTGGTTTGCCACACGAACTAGGAAGTACTGGACTTGGTGTTGCAGTTGCGACTGAAGTCGCAGTAAAAAGCCTAGGAAAAAAACTGAAAGGAATGACCTTGGCTGTAGAAGGGTTTGGAAACGTAGGGACTTTTGCTACAAAATTTTTAACAGAAAAAGGGGCTAAGTTAATTGCGGTTAGTGATTCACATGGTTGTTTGAAAGACGCGAGTGGAATTGATTATGAAAAATTAATGAAAGTAAAAAAGAAAACGAGGAGTGTTGTAAACTACTCAATTAAGAAACCGTTGATTTGTCCAGGAATTATTAGTGTTGATGCGGATATCCTGATTACTGCTGCGATACCCGACTTGATTAAAACAAGCGATGTGGAAAAAGTTCGTGCAAAAATAATTGTGCAAGGAAGTAATATTCCTATGAGTGAACAAACTGAAGAATTATTACATAAAAGAAAAGTTTTGGTCGTACCAGATTTCGTTGCTAATGCTGGAGGAGTAATTTCTTCGTATGTTGAGTACATCGGCGGAAATGAGAAAAAGATGTTTAAAATGGTTGAAGACAAAATTAGAACGAACACTAAACTAGTTTTAGCGCAAGCAAAAAAGAAACGAACTTATCCTCGTAAAGCTGCTCTAGCAATAGCTGAAGAAAGACTGCTTGCCAAGTGCAAATGCAAGAAATAACCCAAATCCATAAATTTAAAAATGTGGTTTGGAACAAGTTATATTGTACTCTGTAATAGCACAGGGCTGCTGAGTGAAACGAAGCGCCTTTTTAGTGCAGGTTTTGAATTCGCAGAATTCAAAAAGTGCAGGGCCTGTAGCCTAGTGGATAGGGCGACTGCCTTCTAAGCAGTAGATCGGGAGTTCGAATCTCCTCAGGCCCGTTTAATCAATGCGTAATTATGTTTTGGGTGTTAGATTGGAAGAAACGGAATTTATTTGGTATAATCGTGAATGGAAGAAATGGGACGACGCATTTACACATGTGTTAACACATTCACTACATTATGGTTCAGCGGTATTTGAAGGGATTAGATGTTATAACACTGATAAGGGGCCAGCGGTTTTTCGATTAAAAGATCACAACGAACGACTTTTTCGCTCGGCAGAAATTATAGGGATGAAAAATTCTTTTACTAAAAAAGAAATGTTTGAAGCATCAAAAAAAGTGATTACAAAAAACAATTTAAAAGAAGCTTATATTCGTCCATTGTTATTCTATGGTTATACCAAAATGGGTCTTGACTCGGTTGGCTTAGAAGCAGAAGGGATGATTGCGGCTCTGCCTTGGGGTGCGTATCTTGGAGAAGAAGCAAAAGTGAAAGGAATTAGTTTGAAAATTTCACAGTATTCAAGACACTTTCCTGTTCCAGAACTAAATCATGCGAAGGTATCTGGTTTCTACGCGAATAGTACTCTAGCAAAAATGGATGCAATAAAAGATGGTTACAAAGAAGCATTGATGCTTGATTTAGACGGTAATGTTGCAGAGTGTACAGGAGAAAATATTTTCATTGTTAAAGACAAAAAATTAATTACGCCTACAACAAAAAATGCATTAAGAGGAATTACAAGAGATAGTGTAATTGAAATTGCAAAAAGCCAAGGGATTGTTGTTGAAGAAAAAACAATTACTAAAGAAGAATTATTCGGTGCAGATGAATGTTTTATTACAGGAACTGCTGCTGAAATCACTCCGGTTACAAGTGTTGATGGTAAAATTATTAGTGCAAGTGTTGGCGAAACAACCGTATTAGTTCAAAAGATTTTCGAAGAAACTATTCATGGAAAACGACCAGAGTTTATTGACTGGTTAGATTTTGTTGATGAATGCTGAAGGGATAATGTAGAGGGATACAATGCAAATAGGATTTTTGGGACCAAAAACAAGTTTTTCGCACGAAGCTGCAATAGCAGTTTTTCCAAATGACAATTTAGTTGCACTAAATTCTATTCGAGCTGTTTTTGCGAGTCTTGTAACACGAGAAGTTACGGAAGCGATAGTGCCAATTGAAAACTCTCGAGGTGGCAGTGTATCAGCAACTCTTGATGAGTTGATTGAAAAAGATATTTTTATCATTGGAGAATATTTTTTGCATGTAAAACATTGTTTTTTAGCAAGACGGCCTTTAAGTGAAATAAAAAAGATTTATTCGCATCCACAAGGTTTTGCACAATGCCGAAATTGGATTGATAGAAATGCTTTTGACAAAGAACTAGTCGAAGTAGGAAGTACTTCAAAAGCTGCAGAAAATGCTTCTCTTGGATTTGCATCAGGAGCAATTGCATCTCACTTAGCTGGAGAAAAATTTGGACTTGACGTCTTAGATGGAGAAATTAATGACGATAAAGAAAATATAACTCGCTTTGCTATTGTTTCAAAAAGATCGGCTTTACCAGAAGGGAAGAAGAAAACTGGTTTAGTTTTCGGAGTAAAAGATAAACCCGGAGCATTATGTGAAGTTCTAAAATCGTTTGAGAAATTCGATGTGAATTTGATCAAACTTGAATCTAGGCCTTCAAGACGAAAAAAATGGGAGTATTTACTTTTTGCTGAAATCGAAGGGAACACTTCTGAAGAAAAGGTTTCAAAATCGCTAAAAGAGATTGGCGAACACACATCTTTTCTAAAAGTTCTAGGTAGTTATTAGACAAGATAAACTTTGTTTTTAATTATTTTGATAGCAGGTTTTTATATGAAAATTGATTTGAATGAACTCCGGATAAAAATAGACCAATTAAACACAGGAGTAATATCAGGTTTAAAACATCGTTCTCGATTCTTAACAAATGATGGTGTTTTTGATAGTGATTTCGCAAATGGGCAAACATGGTTTTTGTATAGGTTACAAAAAGAACAGGATATTGACGCACAATTTGGTAGATTCTTATATTTTGACCAACACCCCTTTATTTTTAAAAAAGAGGAACTTACAAAACCACTGGTTGAACGGATTGTTCCAGAGTCACCAATTAATTATATCTCTGTGGATTTATCAGAGAGGATAATCAGAATTTACCAGGATGTTGTCAAAGCAATTTGTGCGAAAGGAGAAGACGAAACCCAATATGGTGAAGTTGTGAAGCTCGATGTTAATAACGTGTTATTATTTAATGAGCGAACCGTAGGGATTGGTGGACAAGTAGCTCAATACAAATTACAAGACAATCCTAAACTCTCAGAGCTCGGTTCTGCCAAAGAGATTAAAGAGATTTTATTTAGAAAGGAAAGAGAAGATCAAGTAATTAATGATATGAAAGAAAAAGCCGAACAATTAGGGATCAAATATCCGAGTGCAATTGGGGTGTTTGCCAAAGAATTAATTGATATAACAATGGAAACAGAAATAAAATATATTCTGGAGCAAAAAAATGATTAATGCAAAAACCAAAGTGCTGGCAGTTATTGGAAAACCAATCGGTCACTCGATGAGTCCTCTTATACATAATGCTGCTTTAAAAAAAGAAAATCTAAACGTAGTTTACACAGCATTTGAAGTTAACAATGTAAAAACCGCAATTGACGCTATGAAAGAACTTGATTTTATTGGATATAGTGTTACGATCCCACATAAAATAGAAGTTATGCAGTACATGGATGAGATAGATTCTTTAGCTAAAAAGATTGGAGCAGTAAACACGGTTCTAAATAAAAACGGGAGATTGATTGGTTATAACAGTGATTGTAACGGTGTGATAAACGCACTAAAAGAGAAAACTATTTTGGATGGAAAAGTTGTTTATGTTCTTGGAAACGGTGGTGCCACAAGAGCTATTGTTACAGGATTGCTTGATGCAAATGCAAAAGTTGTTGTTTTTGGAAGAGATGCCAAAAAGGTTAGCGAGTTTGCAACCGAATTCGGAATCAAAGGAAAAGTGCTAGATGACATCGATACAAATTACGATATTTTAGTTAATGCGACGCCTGTTGGAATGTCACCAAATATAGATGCTATGGTTGTGAGCGAAGATATTTTAAAAGAAGGAAAAATAGTTTTTGACATTGTTTACAACCCGCTAGAAACTTTGTTATTAAAAAAAGCAAAAGCCAATGGATGCATAACTATTGCAGGAGTTGAAATGTTCTTGGAGCAAGCATACATCCAATTCGAATTATTCACTGGTAAAAAATGTCCAAAAGAAGTTATGCGAGAAATTGTTTTTGAAAAACTAAAAGAGCGGGATGAATGATGGAAAAGAATTTGTTTTTAATTGGTTATCGCGGAACAGGAAAAACCTTTCTTGGAAAAATAATTGCAGAGAAGTTGGGTAGAGACTTTGTTGATACAGATGAGTTAATTATTGACTTGGCTGGTAAAAGCATCCCTGAGATCTTTTCACAAGACGGAGAAGAAAAGTTTCGCGAGTGGGAAACAAAAGCTCTCACAAAAGCTTGTGAAAAAGAAGGGCGTATTATTAGTTGTGGGGGAGGGGTCGTTACACAAGAACGAAACTTTCCTCTACTAAAAACAGGCGTTGTTTGTTTACTAAAATCAAATGCAAAAACAATCTTTGATCGAATTTATGGTGATGGAAATAGACCATCTCTTACAGATAAAGATCCACTTGAAGAAATTGTTCACTTGCTCGCAGTTCGCGCTCCGTTGTATGAGCGAGCAAAAGATTTTGAAATTGAAACGAGCATAAATGATCATGAAAAATATACTGATGAAATAATTTCAAAGTTTAACGAAGTTTCTAACTAAAGACTATCAAAAAGTTCCCAAAACTCTGGAAAAGATTTTGAAACACATGTTGGGTTTTCGATTTTTATTCCCGGAACAGTTAATCCTAAAACAGCAAAACTCATTGCCATTCGATGGTCGTCATAAGTTTCTATTTGTGCAGGAGTTGGTTTTCCACCTTCGATTACAAGGTAGTCTTCGCCTGCTTCAACAGTTATGCCACATTTTTCTAATTCATTTTTAATTGCAGTGATCCGGTCAGTCTCTTTCACTTTTAAACTTCCAACATTAGTTATTTTTGTTTTTCCTTTTGCAACGCTTGCGAGTACTGCGAGGGTTTGTGCAGTGTCAACCATCGCATTCATATCGACTTCAATTCCTTTTAATTCGCCATCACTTTCTATTTGTAAATAATTTTCTCCTTTTTCAATCTTACAACCCATCTTTTCAAGGACTTCAATAAAATGTATATCTCCTTGTGCAGAATCAGGATTAATATTATTTATTTTTATTTTCCCTCCTGTGATTGCAGCTGCTGCTAAAAAGTATGATACTCCTGAAGAATCACTTTCAACAAAATATTCTTTTGCGAGATAACTTGCTTTTGGAACTAAAAAACTTTCATAATTATTATTTTTTACATTTACTCCAAATGTTTTCATTATATCGATTGTCATATCAACAAAAGGTTTTGATGATAGTTCGCCAACTATTTCAACAGTTACTTCGTCTTTTGCTTTTGGCGCGGAGAGAAGAATCGAAGTTAGGTATTGTGAACTTGTAGTGCCCTTGAGTTTTATTGTACCTCCTTTTAATCCAAAAGAATCTATTTGTAGTGGTGGACATCGCTCTCCGTTTTCTGTTTTGTTTTTTGCGATAATTGTGCCATCAACATTTGTTTCTAAAGCCCTAACTAAATCTTCAATTGGTCGCTCACACATTCTCTCATTCCCGCTAAGGATTACGTCTCCGACTCCAAGAGAACAAAGACTTGTTAAAAATCTCATTGCAGTTCCGGCTCCGCCAACATTTATTTCTCCATTATAAGATAGTTTTTCCGGGGAAGTTACGTTTACTTCTGTTTTTGAAACCTCTTCAACCTTTGCTCCGAGCAATTTTATTGCTTCTAACATATACTTGGTATCATCACAACTAGGCAAGTTTGCAAGAGTAGTAGTACCTTTTGCAAGAGCTGCAATTACCAGTGCGCGATTCGCATAGCTCTTAGAACCAGGAATACTTAGTTCTGTGTTGATTCTCTCTTTTGGTTGAATTTGCTTTATTTGCATAGAAAAACGGTAATACAATAGAATTAAAACCACTTTCAAAGCAGTTTTTTACATGAGTAATACATTTGGAAAGCTGTTTAGAGTTACCTCTTTTGGAGAGAGCCACGGCATAGCTGTTGGTTGTGTGGTTGATGGTTGCCCAGCAGGTTTAGAACTGAGTGAAGAAGATATTCAAAAAGACTTGGATAAGAGAAAACCGGGAACAGGTTTAGCAGGAACAACTAGAAAAGAAAGTGACAAAATAAAGATTTTATCAGGTGTATTTGAAGGGAAAACAACCGGAACTCCAATTACGCTAATTACTTATAACGAAGATCAAAAATCAAAAGATTATTCAAATATAAAAGACGTGTTTAGGCCGGGACATGCTGATTTTACTTATGACGCGAAGTACAAAGGGAATAGAGATTATAGAGGAGGCGGAAGAAGTTCTGCAAGAGAGACGCTTGCACGTGTAGCTGCAGGAGCAATAGCAAAAAAGATTCTAGCAAAAGAAGGAATTACAATTAGTGGTTTTGTAAAAGAAATAGCAGGGATAACATGCGAAAATTATTCCCAGAAGGATATTGATAGGATTTATACTACTGAATTAAGAATGCCTGATAAAGATGCAGAAGAAAAAGCCGAGGAAAAAATAAAAGAAATTATTATGGCAAAAGACAGTGTTGGAGGAATCGTTGAAGTAATTGCAAAAGGAGTTCCTGTGGGTCTTGGCGAACCTGTTTACGAAAAGCTAAGTGGGGAAATTGCAGGAGCGCTAATGGGAATTAATGCGGCAAAAGGAGTTGAAATTGGTTCTGGTTTTTCTTGTGCAAAAATGACTGGATCAAAACACAACGATTTAATGCAAACAGAAAATAAAAAAATCAGTTTTCTAACAAACCATGCAGGAGGAATTCTTGGCGGAATTTCTACCGGAGAAGACATTGTTGCAAGAATAGCATTCAAACCATTAGCTTCAATTGCCAAGGAACAAAAAACAATTACTAAAGATATAAAAAACACTAAAATTGAAATAAAAGGAAGGCATGATATTTGTGTTTGTCCAAGAGCAGTGCCAGTGGCAGAAGCAATGCTTGCTATTGTACTTGTAAATGCACTAATGGAATTTAAAGCTAGAGAGTGATTTTATGAGTGAAATTAAGAATATTCTTATTATTGGTGGAACCGGAGACTTTGGAAGTTTTTATGCAAAGTTGTTAAAGAAAAATGGTTTCGAAGTTTTTATTTCTAGTACTAACGCGGAAAGAGGAAAAGCTTATTGCAAAAAAGCAGGGTTCAATTTTTTTGGCGGAAACTTTGAAGCGATGGATGTTGTGATAGTTTCAGTTCCAAATAAATTTGCACTAAAGATTATTTCTGATACTGTCAAAAAAATAAAGAAAGGAACTTTGTTGTTTGATCTTTGTTCGGTAAAAAGTTTTGTAGTCCCCGAACTAGAAAAGCTAAAAGGACAAGGATTCGAATTAGCATCAATCCATCCAATGCATGGTCCTCGTATTTCTAGTATTGCAAACTATCCAGTTGTTTTAATTCCAATTGAAGGTGGGAAAAAACTTGAAGAAATAAAATCATTTTTTAATGGTGAAAAAGCACGACTAATTGAATCGGGTGCTAAAGAACATGATAAGACACTAGCAATTGTTCAAGGGTTAACACATTATGCACAATTTGTTTCGGCAGCAGTTCTAAGAGAAATGAAAGTTGATTTGAAAAAAACAATGGATTTTAGTTCACCAAATTACGCTTTGTTTTTGAGTGTTATTTCAAGAGTTATTTTACAAAATCCTGAGATGTATAGTCAAATACAGTTATCAAATCCATATAACAAAGAAGTAAGAGAAGTGTTTTCCAAAAAAACGCTTGAGCTTGAAAAGATTTGTGAAAAAGAAGATTTTGATGGATTAAAACAAAAAATAATTGGTTGCGCAAAAGTATTTGATTCTGGAGAAGAAGTACTACTTGATAGTGATCGTGCCGTTGGAGCACTAAAAAGCATTTTTAATTCACTCAAAGAACACACGGGTGACAGATTTTTGATTGAAAATTTGAATACGCATAATTTTCATTATGGAGTAGTTGAGAAAGTAACTTCAAAAGAAGTAACTATCTTAGAAGGAAAACGAAGAGTTGTGATTGCTCTGTCAAAGATCCGTTTGATAAATAAAAAAGAAGTGCTTGAATGGAGAAAAAATAATATACTTGAGATAGGTCTTGATTATAGTTTCCTAACTAACGAGGCAGTTGACGCCGAAACGATCGCACAGATTTTCTCAAAAATCGTCAAAATTGATGTTAGCGTTATTGATGAATATAAGAGCGAAAAGCTTCCAATCGGCATGAAAGCAATTACAATAAAAACCACTTTTTTTGCAGATGATGACAAAAAAGTGATTGATGCAAAGATAAAAGAGCTCATCAAAAACCTAGGATTTGAGCTTAGATAGCAAAAAACGGGACGCTTTATAAAGCTTTCTTAATCCATAATTATTAATCAAATTCGTTTAATGGTGAGCAAATGGCTAAAATTAGTGGTGGAGTTAGAAAACCCGGTAAAAGAGGGCGTACAAGAGCTAAATTCAAGAAAACTAGCGCTAAAGTTACAGTTAACAAAGAAGTAGAAGAATTCAAAAACGGAGAAAAAGTACAAATCGTAATTGATTCAAGCTACCATGCAGGACTCCCAGACAAAGGATTCCACGGTTTAACAGGTTAC
>JABIDZ010000004.1 GCA_018651445.1 Candidatus Iainarchaeum sp.
CTGTAGAAAAATACCTAGAAGCAGTTAGAAGTGACCCACATATTTATGCGTTCAATTCGATAATGGGTTCAGGTAATTTTAATGTATTAAGCACTCAATTCTACAAGGACGTCGAGTCTTATCACAAAAATTTGCAAGAACTGTATGTTACAAAACTACAAGATTATTATGAAGTTGTTAAAGATCGTCAAGTATTTTATTTAACTGAACCTACATTTAAACGAACTTCAAGAACCGACGCGGTTATTCAAGTTTGGAGAAAAGAAGCGGGTCTAGACTAGTTGGCGGTGTTGTAATGGAAATCGAATTACAATTAGATAAAACTATTGATGCGAATGCTACACTTTATTTTGAAAAATCAAAGAAAGCTAGGAAAAAGATTCTTGGAATAAAAAAAGCTGTGATTGCACAAAACAAAAAAAGAGAAAAAGATAAACCAATTATTAAAAAAGTGAGTGTGCGAAAACAAAAATGGTTTGAAAAGTATCGTTGGTTTTTTACTAGTGACGGTTTCTTGGTTGTTGGCGGAAAGAACGCTGTACAAAATGAAGAAATCGTAAAAAAGCGAATGAAAAAAGAAGATTTGTATTTTCATGCTGAAGTGTATGGTGCACCACATTGTTTTTTGCAAGTAAAAGACGATAAAGGTCGAATAAAAGTTCCTTCTGAACAATCAAAAAAAGAAGCTGCTGAGTTTGCAGTAACTTTTTCAAAAGCATTTGAACAAAAACTTTCTCAAGCAGATGCGTACAATGTTAAACCCGAACAAGTTTCAAAAAAAGCTCCGAGTGGCCAATCAATGGGAACAGGCGCGTTCATGATTTATGGCGAACGGAACTGGTTCAAAAACTCTGCAGTGAATTGTGCGATAGGTTATAATCAAAAAGAAAAGATTTTGATGTCTGGACCAATAACTGCAATACGAAAAAAATGCATTCGTGTATTCGAATTAAAACAAGGTAATACTGAAAAGAACAAGGCTGCAAAAGAATTACAAAAAAGGTTTAAAGACAAAGGACTTGTGTTCACAAACAGCGAGATTCTTTCGCTTTTGCCAAACGGTAGCTTTGATATTGTTTAGTTAAACTTTGATTATTAAATTATTATTATGGACGAAATCAAAATAGGCAAATGGAAACATTTCAAAGGGCATATGTGTGAAGTAATCGGAGTTGCAAAACACTCTGAAACACTTGAAGAATATGTAGTATATTCGCGTGATGAGAATTTGTGGATTAGACCAAAAGAAATGTTTCTAGAAACCATTGAACGCGATAGCAAGAAAATGAAGCGATTTGAATTCGTTGAATAATGTATGCTTATTTTATCAAAAATCCCACTAGCTTTTTAATTGTTTTTTAAGGCAATTACATAAAGGGTGTTATGTTGACTGAAATTATCTTGCAAGTACAGGATCCAGATCCTACGCATGTTGGTAGAAACATCGTTACGCTCGACAAACAAACAAAGATTTCACTTGGAATTACTTCTGGAGACATCGTAGAAATTGAGGGAAGTAAAAAAACAGCTGCAATTGTGTGGCCTGCTAGAACAGAAGATGACGGCAAACAAGTTATTCGAATGGATTCATTCATTAGGCACAACGCAGGAGTCGCTCTAGGGGAACGCGTAAAAATTCGAAAAGGTCAACCAAAAGAAGCAAAGCGAGTTACGCTAGCACCAATAGAAGAAGTTAGAATTATAGCATCAGGTTACGAACGAATCCTAAAAAAAGGTTTTCTTGGCAGACCCCTAACAATTGGAGACAATGTATGGGTTAGTGTATTTGGTTCGGGTTTTATTTATCGTGTTGTTGACACACAACCGCGTGCAATAGTAAAAGTAACTGATGCAACCGTTTTTGCATTAAAAGAAAAACCGGTTGCGGATGCTTTAGAAGGAATTCCGCGAGTAGCATACGAAGATATTGGCGGCCTCTCTGAACAAGTAAAAAAAGTTCGCGAAATGGTTGAACTACCAATGAAGCACCCAGAGTTATTTCAAAAACTTGGTGTGACTCCTCCAAAAGGAATTTTGATGCATGGTCCTCCTGGAACAGGAAAAACTTTACTTGCAAAAGCAGTTGCAAACGAAGCACAAGTACATTTCATTTCGATTTCTGCTCCCGAAGTAATGGGAAAGTTTGTTGGAGAAGCAGAAGAACGTGTGCGAAAAATTTTCAAAGAAGCAGAAGAGAACGCACCGAGCATAGTTTTTATTGATGAAATAGATGCAATCGCCGCGAAAAGAGATGAAGTAGTTGGGGAAGTTGAGCGACGCGTAGTAGCACAATTACTTTCGTTAATGGATGGTCTTTCAACAAGAGGTGAAGTTGTTGTAATGGCTGCAACAAATAGAGTAAATTCTATTGATGAAGCATTACGAAGACCAGGAAGATTTGATCGCGAAATCGAATTTGGTATTCCTGATAAAAAAGCTAGAAAAAAAATAATGGGAATTCATATGCGGGGTATGCCAATTCGAGGGGAATTAAAAGTTAAATTTCTTGAAGATGAATTTAAAAAGTTATTTTTAATTAGAGAAAAAGGCCTA
>JABIDZ010000003.1 GCA_018651445.1 Candidatus Iainarchaeum sp.
CCAACTAATGCAAGTGGTGCTAAATCAGAATTATTTTTGTTTAATGCTGTTGCAAAAAAGAATGTTACGCCTGAACCCGAAAGTTCTTTTCCACCATCGATTCCATATAAAAGAGGATTAATATGAAATTTTAGTTCGGGCATTTTGTCATTTACTTTAACTGGTTGGTGATGATCTAAAATGAAAACCGTTTCTTCTTCAAACTCTTCTTTTAAATAATCTAGTTGCCCTGAACCAAAATCAACAAACAAATAGTTTTTTCCCAGTTTACGAATCTCTTCAATATTTTCTTTGTATAATTGTTTCAAACACATTTGTTTTACTTTTTTTCCTTCTCGCGTAAGTGCGTTAATCGCTATTGCTCCGCTTGTCACACCATCTGCGTCGTGATGAAAGATTACTGCAAAATCATCTCTTTTTTTTACTTCTATCGCCATTTTCTCAAGCGCGGTGAAAAAAGCGTCTTCGTTTCTTGGGATTACATCCATAATAATACTATTGAAAAAAGAGATTATAAACTTCTCTTAAGGCCTGTGCCAATCAGACCTCGCAAAACAAAGCACTTAATTAAGCTTATTGTACCTATACTTAATATGGGTTTTTTTGGAAAAGTGTTTGGGCAAAAACAAGTTGAAAAAGGCGTTTTGAAAACAACTCTTGATTTGTTACCAACACTTATAGAAGAAGATTTTTCTAGCCGAATAAAAAACATCGAAATGGAAAATGCGAAAGAAATTGCGGAAATAAAATTTTTACACGGAAAAATAATTGCGTTAGTAAACGAAATAAGCGGAATAGAACTTGAACGAAAAGAAAATGAACGATTTAACAAAGCCGCAGCCACTGCAAAAAAACAAGTTGAAAAACAATTGCTCCGGTTAATGGAAAAAATTTCTCCAGAAAACGTTGGCAGTGATTTAAGTGAGATTCGAAAATACGTTGGCGAAAGTTATTCTTTATTATTAAACGAAGTAAATTCTTTTCGCAAAAGTCTTGCGTATACTAGTGTTTATCTCAAAGAAGAAATGAAACAACTAGGTGGTTTGTTACAAGAGTTTTTGAATAAATTAAAAGAAGTACACGATAAACTTGAAAAAGAAAGCGAGTTATTTGAATTTGAAAATGCAAAAGAACGAATTGAATTATTACGCGTGAACAAAAAAGAATTACTCGAACTAACAAAAGAAAAAACCGAAGTACAAGAAAAAATTAATTCTGAAGAAAACGAATTAACAAAGGGAAATGAAAAAAGAGATACTTTGTCGAAAGGAAATGAAATAAAAGAACTTAATGCACTTGAAATTGAGAAAAAAACAATGCTTGATGAAAAACAACAATTGCGTGTTGAAGTTTCATCTATGCTCTCAACGATTGATCGACCATTACAACGATTCAAAGCGTTGGTTGATAGTGGGCGATGGGTTCTTGATCGTGAACGAAAAGAACTACTAGACGCGTTTATTGTTAACCCAATGCTTGCATTAAAAAAAGATGTTAACGGAAAAGCCTTCAAAGAGATTCTAAAAGAAATTGTAAAAGCAATTAATGATTCAAAAATCGAGTTAAAAGACCGAGAAAAAGAAAAACGATTAGATGCACTTGGCGAATTAATCAATTTTAACTTTTTTGAAAAGATTTTTTGGAGACTAAACGAAATACAAAGAAAACAAATGGAAATTGATCACAAAATAAAAGAGAGTGTTGGACAAAAATTATTAGTTGCAGAAGAAGAAAAAGGCGCTGCAATACAAAAAGAAATTAGCGCATTAAAAGAAGAGATTGTTTTGATTACAAACAAAGAGCGCGTGCTTAGCGAACAAGTTTTAGCCGAAGAAAAATATGTTCTTGCTTTTGGCGAAAAAGTGCTTGGAAGACCAATAGTTTTAGAAAACTAGCAAAAAAACCAGTATTTTAAGCTTTTTCCAATAGTTTATGCTTACCCATGGACGATAAAGACAAGGAATTGGCGTTATATAAGTTCTTATTGCAAAAATATGCCGATATTATAAATGAGCGAGAACAACGGACCATTGGGGAGATAAAAGCTCTTGTCGATGGAACTGATTTGAGTGTGCAAAATCTTTTAGAAGAATTCAAAGAAGACTTTTACGAATTTGCAGACAATTATGGTGAAGTTTTGCGAAAAGTATACCAGTTTGTTTTAGACGACATAGAATTTGTAGAAATAAATCTTGGCGTTAATTATTGGTTAAGCGCAAAAGAAGTTTTAGAACAAAAAGTTGTTGACGACGAAGATCTAGCTGTGTTTTGTTGTTCTTGTATGAAAGGCCTTGGAGACGATAACGCCGAAGTTATTATTGCTGAACTTGAAGACCTAAAAACACATGCTTTTGTTGCGACTAAACTTGATGACAAATTTTTGATTCTTGACCCTGCACAAAGCCATGATTTTGATACGTACTTTGGAGACAAAGTAGCTATATTGAAAGAATACAGGTATCAAAATGAAAAAATCAAGCGATTCTTGTATCGATTTAACTCAGAGAAATACGAGCAATTCTTAGAGTGAAAAGAACAAAAGGCTTATTTTTTCACTAAAAAAGTTTGTTTTATAAATACTACTTACGATTATTTTTCTTAATAGGTGATTAAATGACAACAGTAAATAACGGAAATAAATGTTTGTATTGCGGTGCATGTGTAGGTGTTTGTCCAGTACAAGCGATTACCTTGAAAGATACCCGAATTGTTATTGATAACAAAAAATGTATTAATTGTGGTGCATGCGTAAATATTTGCCCTGTTGGCGCAATGACTATTAAAAAGTGATTTTATGGAAATGAAAGAAAGTTATGAAGCAATTATTGTTGGTGCGGGCCCTGCAGGATTAGCTGCGGCAATCGAACTAGCAAAAGAAGG
>JABIDZ010000023.1 GCA_018651445.1 Candidatus Iainarchaeum sp.
GCCAATAGAAACGATTGCTGGCGAGAATACTACTTCGAATACACTGCTGGTGTAAGTCAAACCAAGTTTGTCAATCAAAGTGCCACCGTTATTACTAATTGTTATTGTTCCGTTAACTTCTTCGCCCTCATAAATCCGAGTCTTTGCGAGACTAACTTCCATTGTTCCAGAAACATCGCGTGTCAATTGAATTCGAATGGGTGCGGTGTCGTCATCAACCGTAAAAGAATCTGACATTGGTTGATAATCAAGAGAACTAACGGTGTAAGTGTATCGTCCGGGGCGTAATTGTAAATCAGTACTAGAAATCTTGTCACTAAAAACTTGTGTTCCTGTTGCGTCTTTTACAATTAATCTTTCCGCTTTTGGCCCACCATCCATTTCTACGATATTAAACGTAACTGTTTGTTGATTTCCAATAAACGTTGTGTAAGCAAAAAATGCAGCAATTACAATTATTGCTAATACTGCGATTCCGACAATCTTTCCTTTTTGGCCTCCGCTTCCAGAGTCTGAATAGTTGTCTCCAGCACCCATGTCAAAGCTTGGGTCTTCAAAATCTTCATCGAACATATAACTAACCTTTTTGTCTCTTCAATATAGAGTATTTGTTTTTTTTAAACCTTGTTGTGTGTGCTAATCCTAAAGAAAATGCTTAAATTCTATTACAAACATTAATTTCTTATGAAAATAACGTTTATTGCGTACAAAGACAATCCAGTTAACTTTTTCAAAGAGCTAGCTAGTGAATTATCGAAAAAGATTTCGGGTCTAGAACTAGGTGAACGATTTGTTCCATTGATTGAAGATATTCCTGAAGTTGCACAAGAAGCAACCGAAGACAGTGATTTTATTTTTATTTTTGCAGTTACTGATGACGATGAAGAAAAAAAGATGTTGGATGCAAAGCTAATCGATGTAGAATTAAAAACAAATGTTCGAATGTTAAAAGCAATTGTTGCAGATGAATTCTCAGATATTGATGAAGAAGAGTATCAAATAGAAAAAGACAAAACTGTTGAAAAATACGCCCAAATGGTTGTGGATATTTTGTTTAACGAAACTGCTTTCGAACCACAAGATAAAGAATTTGATTTGTGAGTTGTTTAGATGGTAGAGTATTTACATCAAGTTGATGTCGAAGATAATGAAATTGGAAAAGTTGAACGTAACTATGCCCACAAAAATAAAATACTTCATCGTTCTGGAGGAGTATTTGTTTTAAACTCTAAAAAAGAAATTTTTATTACTAAAAGAAATAGTTCGAAAACAATTTTTCCGAATTGTTTTGATTTGTCGTGTGCATTCCATGTAAAATTCGAACAATCATATGCTGAAGCAGCGATAGCGGAATTATTTGAAGAAAATGAAATCAAAGCAAAAAAAGAAGATTTAATTTATCTTGGCAAATTTTTACTTGACGAAAATCCAGACCACTTAGTTGGATCAGTTTACAAGATTATTTTTGATGGAAAAGTAATTGCAACGCCTGATGAATTAAGCGAAGGCAAATTTTGTTCGTTTGAAGAAGTTGAAGAAATAATTGCAAATAAAAAAACAACTATGTGGCTTAGAAAATCATGGGAATTGTTCAAAGATGAACTGTGCTAGTCTTTTGCTTCGTTAACAATTTTGTCTTTTAATCTTTCTTTTAGAGACTTGTTTTCTTTTTCTAGTTCTTCAACAAGTTTTATGATATTTGCTATAGAAAGTCTTTTTTCACTCAAATCTCTTTTTAGTGACATAATTTCTTCAACATATTTTTTTGAAGTTTTTTCTTTTACTTCACTAATCCGGTTTTCTTTTTCAAGTAAATAATTAGTGTACTCGTTTCTTGCTCTCATAGTTTCTTCTTCGAGTTCTAAAGCCATTTTGCGAGCGTGGTCTCTTTCCTTTTTTAGTTCGCGAATAAGTTCCATTGCTTTTTTACCATAATTAGCATGTAGTTCTTCAACCAAGCGAACCTTTTCGGAAAGATTAGCAAAACTTCCTTCTACGTAATTGATTTGTGCTAAATGTTGTTTCAAAGACTTGTTTGTTTCGGTTACTGCCGCACTTAATGCTTTGTCTTTTGCAAACATTTCTTCTTCTATTTCTGCTAAAGACTTTTCTTCAATATTTCCTAAAAAGCTTTTTCGTTTTAATTCTAAATTTCTTTTTCGTAGTTCTACTAGTTCATCTTCTTTTTTTTGTACTAAACCAATAAGGTTTTTTGCAGTGCTACCTTTTTGTACAAAAGGAGTTCTTCTAGCAGTTAAAAAAGTTTTAATTTTTTCTGCAGAATACCTTGCTTTTAATGCACATTCAAGAATCTTGTTTTGCAAAGATGAATACAATTCGGGTACTTCGATGGGTTCGTTTTCGTTTACTAGTTCTACACGGAATTGTTTGTGTTTTTCTAAACGAATATTTGATTCAAGTAAAATCAATTCTTTTCTAATAATTTCGATAGTGTCACTAATATCTGGAGTATTTTTTTCAAGCATCATTGTGCTTTCTTTGCTAATATCTCTCATCGAAGAATAAATTTCTTTTAATTTGCCAGTAGCTCTTTCAAGTTCAAATACGAAACCATCTTTCTTTAATGTACTCCAATCGGTTCTATTCAAAGAACCATGTAAGGCATCTATTGCTTTTACGGTCTTTTTAACGATTTCTTCTAAATGAGACATGCTATTATTAACGAATTCAAATATTTAATTCTTCTCATACGAATCATTTTATTGATTAGAGGCATTATCATAATATGTTCAAAGAAAACGCTTGTTTCGCCAAGCGGAAACGATGCGTGGTGCCTGTCGACACCACTGGTTCTTGGTGGTTGAATGTTTAAAGAAAAGAACGGTTTGCACTTTGCAAATCTGTGTATTGATCCTCACAAGAGTCCAAAAGAAAAGAAAGTTTTGTTCTCGCATGCACACTCGGATCATATCAAACTAAGCAAACACAGTACTTTTTTTGCTACGCCAGAAACAATAGATCTTGTAAAAGAAAGAAATACTCGTCAATACACGCCAGAATTTCGGGAAATCCCAATGGAACAAAAAACAAAGTTCGATGGTTTTGATCTAACCTTAAAACCAAATGGTCACGTGCTAGGTTCTTGTGCAGCAGTTCTCGCACAAAGTGACAAAGACTTTGTTGTAACTAGTGATTTTCGCCTGCAAGACTCTCTTTTATTTAAAGGTGCAAAACCAATTCCGGCAGATACGTTAGTTCTTGAAACAACTTTTGGTTCGCCCGAATACGTTTTTCCGTCGCAAGAGGAAGTTGCAAATGCAATGATTGATTGGGTGGGAAAAAATGCTCGTGACAAATTAGTTCTTCTCTCTGGTTATGCTCTTGGAAAAGCACAAGAACTAGTAAAGATTGCAAACGAAGCAGGGTACACCCCGCTGGTTCATGAAAGTATTTACAAAATGAATGAAATTTATAAAAAACATGGAATCGATATAGGAAATTATGAATTGCTTGACCACAACTTAAAAGATTTTAGCGTTTTGATTATGCCTCCACAACTAGTTGATCGTTTCTTGTTAGCTACGCTAAGAGAATTTGACAAGCGAAGAATTGTTTCTGCATTAGCAACTGGTTGGTCGTATAGAAAACAATTTGATATTACGTTTCCATTGAGTAATCACGCGGATTACAACGATCTCATTTCATATGTTGAACAAGTAAATCCAAAATTAGTTCTAACTGACCATGGTTTTTGCGAAGAGTTTGCAAGAAAGCTAAGTCGCCTAGGTTTTAATGCGCGACCATTAAAACAACACAAACAAAGAGTTCTTGGAGAATACTAAGTATATATTTTTATTTGATGACGACTATACTATTAGTATGCCTTCAAATGTTGTTCAAAGAAATTTAAAAAGAAAGAAAGCAACTCAACGAAAAAGAGCGGTTGCAAAAAGAAATAGAACAAAAGTGCGTGCACGCGTAGTTACGCGAAGGCGAATAACGGGTTCGTCAATTCGAACAAGGCCAAAAAGATTGTCGTTAGTAGGCGTGGCGTTATCAACTTTTTTAGTATTAAATCCTAGTTTAAGAAATGCATTTGCTGGCGGACATCCTGGACCGCCATCAAACCCGGCGAAACAAGCAGGCGTGAAACGTGCAATGGTTAGCGGTTACCATCAAAGAAGTGTGAATGATCGTGCAAGCGGATTTTCTAAAGTTCGTGTTGGGCAAAGAATAACAAAACGCGGACCAGTGGTTTATTTTGAAAAAACAAAACCAAATAAAGAATCACCCGTACCTGTTCAAGTTGGAATTGCTCAAGACATAAAAATTTCTGCAAAAACTCTTTTGAAATTAGGTGTACGAAGTCCTAAACTGAGTAGTGATCCGAATTGGGGTAACACTGATTTTGGATTAATTTTTGTTAGTGGGAAAAATTCTGTAGAAGTACATCGTCGTGGGGGAAAAGAAGCAACAAGATTTTCAGTTGGAAGAAAAGTTTCGGACTCAACAATTGAAGCCAGTTTTATGGAAGCCGATTATTTAGGTGCAAAACCAGCGGGGCGAATTGGAATTTCAAAACTGGAAAAATCTTTGGGTATAAATCTGAGAGGACTTAGTACTGAAATGGGTATTACAAGTTTTGGCGGTGGGCGTGCATCTGCGGATGTCAAACTAGTGTATCCCACAGCAAATATGAAATTTGGTATTGGTGGGATGAATCTTGGAACAGGTAAACCGCGAGTTGCGGGTTTTATTGTAATCGGTTTATAGTAATGTCTATTTTGTTACATCTAAAAAACGGGACTTCTTTTTAATAAAAAGAACACTAGTGTTATTGATTGTTATGAAATATTCGAGTTTGATTAACGCTATTTTTGCAACTAATTCTAATAATTTGGATAATGACAATAATAACGCAAATTGAAAGCTAAAAGAAGCTTTTTATTTGTTTTCTAAAAAGTTTTATGTACTGGGAGATGATGATTGATGTTTAGAACAAATACCTGTGGAGAACTCAACAAAGAGTTTATCGGAAAAGAAGTTACACTTAGTGGTTGGTGTGACACAGTAAGAGATCACGGTAATCTAACATTCATTGATCTTCGAGACAGATACGGCATCACACAAGTAGTTCTAGACCATAAGAAAAGCGAAGCAATTGCCAAGATTGGTAAAGACGCAAGAAAAGAATTTGTACTTAAAGTTAGTGGAACGGTAAAACAACGTCCAGAGGGAACAGTAAAAAAAGATGTATCTACTGGCGAAATTGAACTTGATGTTGAAAATGTAGACGTACTTTCAATAGCTAAACCATTACCTATTGATTTAACTGATAGAACAGAAACAAACGACGAATTATTATTGAAGTATCGTTACCTAGCTTTAAGAAAAAATAAAGCTCGTGAAATACTTTTTGAGAGACAAAAAACAATTAAATCTGCTAGAGACTTTTTGATCGAAGAAGGGTTTATTGAAATTGAAACCCCGATCCTTGCAAAGAGTACTCCTGAAGGTGCAAGAGATTATTTGGTGCCAAGCAGAGTGAACCAAGGAAAGTTTTATGCGCTTCCACAAAGTCC
>JABIDZ010000063.1 GCA_018651445.1 Candidatus Iainarchaeum sp.
AAGCTTAATATAAAAATGGTTTCAGTTAATGGTTTTCATGTTCGACATACTAATGAAGCCTTTTTTCGCTTAATGAAAAAAGCGGGGTTTGTCGAGATTTGGTTTGGAATTGATGCGGGTTCTGAAGTTGTTTTGAAAAACCTTAGAAAAGGAATCACGCTTGATATGGTTCGACAAGCAGTAAAGCGGGCAAAAAAAGCAGGTATCCTGACTATTGGAGGGCATTTTATTATTGGTCTTAGAGGCGATACTTTGGAACACAGTAGAGCGGCAATTGCTTTCATTAAATCCATTCCATTTGATGAAGTTGGTTTAACCCATGCGAATGTTCTTCCTGGAACGGAACTCTGGGATTATGTAAAAGAGCACGGAACGTTACTTCATGAAACGGATGGGTTTGATTTTAGTGCATTTTGGCAACTAAACCATGGTGTAATTTTTGAAACTTCTGATTTTCCTAAAGCGGATAGAATAATTGCTTATGAAGAAGCAACAAAAGTGATGAATTATATACGAAGAAGACATATTATGAAACCAGGGCGTGTGATAAAATTGATTAAAGATATTCATTCTCCAAGAGACATTATTTGGGTTATTGGTCGAGCATTTACTTTTATAACATCAAAAGATTTACGTGCCAGAAAGAGAAAACCACGGCCGAGTGAAATTAAAAAAGTACGAAAATGAAATAAAATTAGTTAGTTATATTGTGTTTTGGGCATTTCATAAATAATAGTTTATTAATCTTTTGGGGGCTCATTTTGTTGAAGACGTAATATTTTGGTGGAATTTATGAAAAAAGTGTTTTTTTAGTGCCTAATTATCCAAATAGAATTGATACTTTTAGAAAAGGGGTGAATCTTAGTGCCCTTTGTTTTACTAATAATCGTAGAAGAGTTCCATTAGATGTTGCATATCCTGCAGCAGTATTAAGACAAAAAGGATATGATGTTTTTATAGAAGATTCGAATGCAACAAAGTCAAGTATTGATCAAGTTTTAAAACAAATTGAAGCATTCTCTCCAGAAATACTTTTTATTTCAAGCATACCTATAACTCGTTGGCAATGCCCTCCCGACCCAAAGGTTCTTATCAAAATTGTTAAAGAAATTCGAAAGAAGTTTGATGGAGAAATTGGGTTAATTGGGCCACACGGTACGGCTTTGCCAGAGCACACTTTGCATTCTATGCCGATTGATTTTGTAATCCGGGGCGAGCCGGATCTTGTCTGTTTAGAATATGTTAAAAAAGGAAAAAAAACCAAGGGGGTAAGTTATTTGTCTGATGGAAAAATGGTTTCAAATGAAAATTTTATGCCAATACAAGATCTTGATAGTTTGCCGATGCCTGCATATGACCTTTTGCACATGGATTTATACTCAGTCTATTTAATTGTATCAAGCAGGGGTTGTCCGGCAGCGTGCACATTTTGTAATAAAACTATGTATGGTCAAGGATTTCGGCGGCGTGGTGCAAAAAATATTTATGGCGAAATGGAATATTTAATTAAGAAATTTGGAAAGAAAGAGTTTTATTTCCAAGATTTAGATTTTTGTTTTGATAGGAAAAAAGTTGAAGAATTGTCCAAATTTCTAATAAGAAAAAAATTAAATGTGAAGTGGATGTGTTCGGCGCGGGTAACTTCAGTTGATGGGCCATTGTTAAAATTGATGAAATCTGCAGGGTGTCATCAAATAAATTTTGGTTTGGAAACAGCAAGCACCAAGCTTTTAAAAACAATAAAAAAAGGAATAACTCTAGAAAGCGTTGAAAAGACTATTGAATTATGTGAAAAAATAGGAATTTATAATAATTATAACGCCCTTTTTGGTTTTCCTGGTGAAAATAAGTTAACAATGTTGGATAATGTAAATTTTATAGCAAAATTTTCAGAATATAAATATGCTTCGCTCTCTGCAGGATTTCGATTAATAAACTTTCCGGGCAGTCCTCTTTTTGAGCAAGCAGTTAAGGAAAAAGGCGGAGTGGATGACCCGTGGGCATTTAGCATTGAGTCTGGAGGGTTAATTGGTAATGATTTCAAAACCGAAGGAGAATACATTAAGTATTATAAAAAAATGAAGCGATTGATTATGCTGAAAAAAGTTCAAAATAAATATGGTAAATTATTTTTTTTTAATCCAAAATTCTTTAAACTCGTGCTTTTCAAAAAGTGGTAGGATATATTAAATCTCAATTATTCTAAGTTATTTCTTATAAAAAAGATAATTTGAAATACTTATTTTATTGGGCTTATTTCCCATTTGACAAATCTTGCCGGAAAAAACCATGAAAAAAAATTTTCATACCATTTTAATCTATAAATAAATTTAGCATTTAAATCATAGTCTAAGTAACCTTTATTATGGCATTTAAATTGAGGATACGTTTCAGCCATTCTATTTGTTTTTCTAAAATACATGTCAAGACTATTTTTTCCAAAATAAAGTTTGTGAAATGGTTGGTGTGTAACTGGGTGTTTCCAGTATGGTGTGATAATGGTTATTCGTCCACCTGGTTTGACAACTCTATGAAATTCTTGCATAACCACATCAATAGAATCCAAATGTTCTAACATTGACTTACAAAAGATTTCATCAACCTCAGATTTTTTGTAGGGGAGTTGTTTTTTGGTAATGTCTGCGACGATATTTACGCCTTTACATTTTTCTCTGTCTATTCCAATAAATCCTTTTTTCTTTTGGGTTCCGCACCCAACATCAATTTTAATCATCATAAATATACACTTTAAAAACATTAATAATAGCCATAGAATTATTTTGGATGCGTTAAAAACAAAACTTCTTTTCGATTAAGCATTACTTTTTTCTCATCTATATTAAAATAAGTTCCAACAATTTTATCCCAGCGTGCAAAATCACACATTTCTTTTAAATAATTATTTCTATAAACTTCAACACCATGAACAAACCAATAGTCTTTTCCATTTCCGTATCCGCGTAACCAACCAATACAAAATTTTGGTAAGAGTAAAAGATTTCGTAGTTTGTATATAAATGTCGGTAGAATAAACACGACGACTCCATTTGGTTTTAATACTCTTTTTATTTCATCTGAAAATTCTTTTTTATGGGAGACATGCTCTAAAACATTGTTCAATAAAATAGCGTCGAATGTATTATCTTTTTCTTTTATGTTTGTGCCATCGAAAACTTCAAATTTTCCAGTGAGTTCTTTCCACGCAGCGAACTTACGTATTTCAATACCTTTTATGTTGAACTTTTTTTGTTTGAGATAATGTACTGCTTCTCCTCGGCCACAACCCAAATCTAAGATCTTTTTTTTGCCAGCGAACCATTTCTCAAGCAACTCTAGCATTTCAACGTATCCTGGTTCGGCCCATTTTGTTTTAAACAGAAATAATTTCTTCAAATGCTCACCTACCAAAAAATAATGTGCGGATCATATTAAAATCTATCTTATTTATTAAATAAATATCATCGTTTATGTGGTTTATAATTAAAATGAAAACTTCTAAATACGTTTCCGGGAATTTTTGCGCATTTTATTTTTGTTTTCCAACATGAATAATCAAAACTCATTTGATCTCGAATACTATTTTTATGCAATTCATTCCACCACATTTTATTCATTTCTATAATTTTTGGCTTGTTTTTTCGTAATAAAATCGTGGTTTCTGTGAGGCCCATTTCTAGGGGAAAACCTTCGGCTAGATATCGTTTAATTTGTTTTTCTACGATACTTCTTTTGTCTTTTTTCATTGCAATTACTGCATTAGCTTCTTTTAGAAGAGTATCCCGTTGGTGGTGTTTGTATCGAATAAGGTCGTTTTCTCCCAAGTATCTTGCGATTAATTTGCGAGGATTTGTTATTGGGGTGTGTGTTCCATCTACCCATAAGCTATATGTATAATTATTAATTATTTTTGGAGGAAAAACTTTTATTTTTCGAGCATTTTTTCGAGGATTTTTAAATTCAGGGTTTATGACTTTAATTTTCCAGGACTCGCTTTTTAAGTTTTTGTTGTCTGTAAAACAAATATAATCTACACCATCAAACGGAATTGTGGCTTTAAGTGAGTCTTTATCTCCGAATATTGCAGTATAAACTACAATTTTACTATTAACTTTTCTAAATCGTTTCTTGTTTGAAAATAAATTAAAAATCATTTTTTGAATTGAATGTATACTACTTTTTTTTAATATTGCAATAATTGTTTTAGCATATTTTAGGTCTTTTCGGTTTGGGATAATAGAGACGTGCACTCCAATTCTTTTTGTGTAATAAAATGCTATACAAAAGAATATTATTTGATAAATTATCATACTAAATAAAAGTCCCCAAACTCCAAACCATGGTAATAAGATAATCGCAGTAATGCTGGTTGAAACCGCACTAATTGCTTTTATCTTCAATAATATTTTCATTTTATTTAAACTAACAAATAAATGTTCCATAAACCCTGCGGCACCTAGTATTGAAACAAGCACATATAATGGTAGCAGCACATAGGCATCTACAAAATCTGGTAAAAATATTTGCAAAAGTGGTTGTGTTATTATTAGGAGGACTCCGCCAAATATTGCACTGATAAGTGCATTTGTTTTTATGCCTAATGAAACAAAGTCTCCTAAAACTTTTTTGTTTGAATGTTTTTCAACAAGATATGGAAATAGTACGTCTGTTATTGTGCTCGTTGATTTACCAATAAATGCTCCTGAAATTTTTTCAATAAGATAATAATAACCTAACCACAAAGGAGAAATAAAGATTCCCATTAAAATTATTATTAATTGGTTGTACCCGTGTCTCACTAAACTTGTAGGGTATCCAAATTTTCCATATTTTATTAATTCGGTTTTATCAATAAATGTGTTTTTGAATGGCACCGACCTGAAATAATATGTACTCATAAGAATACAAACAATTGCTGAAACCATTTGTGCATAAATTACGCCATACATTCCAAATCCGAAAATAATAACAAAAAGTATTGCAAAAACCAGAACACTTGCTTGCATGACTGATTCGATTTTGAATGTTTTGCCAAACATTTTGAATGATCTAAAAAGAAATAAATAGCTCATGTGGATAGGCATAATTAGTTGTAGGACCGCGGCTAATTGAAGAAGCTCAAAAGGACCTTTGCCAAGAAAGACACTTATTGGTTCAGAAAATATAGTGATGGCTATGACAACTGGGATTACGATTAAATACTGGTATTTTACACTTTTGATAAAAACATTTTTTGATTTCCATTTTGGCATAAAAGCCGAAATTATTGATTGTAACATGGATACGCCGAAAAGATTTATGATTGCCATAAACCCGATAAAATATAATACTAGTCCATATTCTACAGGGCCTAAATATTGTGCGATAATATATGTAAATAGAATTCCAGTAACGACCATTATTATTTTTTTACTTTGTTCAAAAATAATATTTTTTGTGAATCCCTTTAATTGTGCCATAATAAAAAAATAGAATTTGTGCTTTTTAATTGGTTAGGTACATTAATAACTTTCTAATTTAAGTTATTTTTTATTTTTTGCAAAAGCAATATTGTTATGTATAAGCTTTTTGAATAATCGCATAATCGGCGGAAGATAATACATTGATTCAACTTTTACCGAACTAAATTTTGCACTCAACATTTTTTTCAAAGCAAATTGTGTGAAACGATAAAAGTCTCCAGGTTCATCGTGTAAAGGATAAAGAAAAGGAACTGAAACAATTAATGTGCCATTTTTTTTCAAACACCTATGCATTTCGCTAAGTGCTTTTTCTGTTTCAAATACATGTTCTAAAACACTAAAACAAAGGACGTAATCAAATTCATTTTTTTTAAACGGTAATTTGCGTACATCGGCTACAACATCCACGTTCTTTCCTTTTATTAGATCCGTTCCGATAAATTCACAATCGGGAAACAAATTTCGATAAGTTATTGGTCCGCTGCCAATTTCGAGAACTTTTGATCCTTTAGGAATCTTTGCAGCGATGTTTCGAACTCTTTTGTTAAAAACTCGCCGATACGGATTTATTTTGTAAATTATTGACGCCATTATATCACATATTCTTAATCTATCTTATTCTATTAATTTAAAATAAAAATTCTTTAACTCTGAAATTATATTATCTAATTCATAGCATTTAAGGTTAACTCTGTTTGCTTTTGTTTCTTTTGATAGAACGCTAAGATTCTTTTTTGCAAGAATAACTTTTTTTGCGAAATCGTTTACGTTTCCGCTTTCAAAAATATATCCGGTCTTTCCTTTTTTGATTAGTTTTTGAGAACCGCCAACATTTGACAAAACAACGGGTATTCCTGAGACTAAAGATTCTAAAACCGCATTACTAAAAGGTTCGTAAGTTGGTGCATGAACAAAGACATCACTTGCGCGATAATATTTTGGAGTGTCCTCACTCTTTACTCTTCCAACAAACTTAACTTTGTCCGAAACTTTATTCTTTTTGCACAAATCGACTAATGTTTGTTTAAATTTTGGATCGCCATCTCCAACAATAACTAGTTCAACATTCTTAATTTCTTTTGCAATCTGTGGCATAGCATTAATTAGAACTTCTCGTCCTTTCCACGGGACTAATCGTGCGACTGAAAGCAAAACAAACTTTTTGTGTTTGATTTTTTGTGTTTTAAACTTGTCAAAGTTAATGGGATTACAAATTTCTTTTAATTTTCGCATAGGGATTTTGTAGAATTTATTTGCAATGCTGGTTTGGTAATCGTTGTTGTGTAAATAATCTGATAAGTTAAAAATTGTTTTTTGAAATCGGAATAAGATACTTTGTTTGAAATTCATTTTTTGCATGAGCCCTTCCATTGACAAGGGCGTTCCATTATCAAGGCCACTAAATTCAAGCGCTAGGTCTCCGGCATATTTAACGATTACTTTTCTTTTACGGATTGACGTATATTTACAAAACAATGCAGCAACTGCACTTATGTGGCTGTCATATGCGTGAATAATTTTTGGATTTTCTTTGAAAACAATTATTCTTGAGTAAAGTGTAATAAAGATTGTTCGTATGAATACGCTGAGTGGATTACTAAAACCAAATAAATAGCAACTTGGGCTTCTGTAAAGATTAAACTTTTTCCGCTCAAACCACTTGGTTCCTTTTTCTTTAAATGCTATAATTGAAACATCAAAATCTTTTGAAACTTTTTCAGCGGTTATTGGAATTTTTGCGGCAGGGCCTCCAACCCTTGGGGGGTAGTTAGAAGCGATATACATTACGCGAGGTTTCATTGAGGATTATAGATTTAAATAGGATTATAAACGATTCTTTTTTGTAGTACAATTCTGTTAGAACGTATGACGACACAAGATTGTACTTAAATGTTTAATAATGCTTGTTATTTAATTTATAGTATGGCTGACAAGAAACATATTTTAGTTACCGGTGGTGCCGGATTAATTGGTTCGCATATTTGTAAAAAAATTGTGGAAGAAGGAGAATATACTCTGGTGATTGTAGATTTATTTATCCAATATATTTCTCCGATAAAACAAACGTATTCTGAAAATAGGTACGCACGGTTTGCAGGAATTGAAGACAAAGTAATTATCGAGCGAGCGAATTGTGCAAATTACGCAGTAATGTATGATTTAATCGAAAAATATAAACCTGAATATATAATTCATTTAGCTGCTTTGCCGCTAGCAAAAATAAATTCGACTACGCCTGATGATTTTCGCGAGGGAACAGTAGACGCAACAGCAAATATTTTACATATAATTTATTCGTTGAAACAAAAAGGCGCGGACTTTGTGAAAAAGTTTGTTTATACTTCTTCAAGCATGGTTTATGGAAATTTTGTTGAAGATCCAATAAAAGAAAGTAGTGCAACAAACCCGATTAGCGTTTATGGTACAATGAAACTAGCTGGCGAAATAGTAACTAATGGACTTTGTGCAACTTATGATTTGCCATATGCTATTATTCGCCCATCTGCAGTTTATGGTCCAACAGATATGAACCGTAGAGTGACCCAAATCTTTGTTGAAAATGCGATGCAAGGCAAAAAATTAATCGTGATGGGTGGCGAAGAAGAAAAATTAGATTTTAGTTATGTGACTGATGTTGCAAACGGTTTTGTATTAGCAATGAAATCCGATATTTCTGGAGAAACTTTTAATGTTACGGGAGGAAATGCCCAATCATTATTGGATTTTGCAAAACTTGTTAAAAACCATTTTCCAGAAACCGAAATAGAGATTCAGAAAAGAGAAAAAGGGCGTCCTACGCGTGGAGGGCTAGATATTAGTAAAGCAAAAGAGTTGCTTGGTTATTCCCCCAAATATGATATAAAAAAAGGTGTTAACGAGTATATAGAACATTTGAAAAAAAAGAAAAATTAATTTGTTAAATAGAAAATTTGTGGTTGGTGAAATAAATGGAAATACCGTTGTGTAAAACGTATATGGATGAAAAAGAACTTGCCGCAGTAAAAACTGTTTTAGATTCGGGTTGGTTAGCACATGGACCAAAAAACAAAGAACTTGAAAATCAATTTAAGGGGTATGTCGGAACAAAACACGCGTCTTGCTTTAATTCGTGTGCATCTGCGTTGTTAACCGCAATCCTTGCAAAAGATCTTAAAGGAGAAATAATTTTGCCAAGTTTTACGTTTACTGCGTCAGCAAATGCAATTGAGTTAGCTGGTTGCAAACCGGTTTTTGTTGACATTGATGAAAATACATTTAATATTTCTCTAGAAGAAATCGAAAAAAATATTAATGACAAAACCGTTGCGATAATGCCTGTTCATTATGCCGGGCAAATCTGTGAAATGGACAAAATAATGGAACTTGCAAACAAGCACAACCTAGTTGTTATAGAAGACTCTGCAGAAACCATTGGTGCAAAGTTAAACGGAAAACACGCAGGTTCTTTTGGAATCGGTTGTTTCTCATTTTACCCAACTAAGAACATAACTACTGGTGAAGGTGGGTTACTTACTTTTAATGATGATTCGATTGTAGCAAAAGTGAATGCAATTAAAGGACACGGGATAGTAAAACCTACATTTGATCGAGAAGAAGATGTTAAAGCATGGTATCGGGATGCAGTTCTTCCTGGATATAATTTTAGAATGAGTGATATTAACGCGGCGATTGGTGTTGAACAAATGAAAAAGCTTGATGAAATAAATGCGTTGCGACAAAAACATTCGTTGTATCTGAACAAACAACTTGAAGAAGTAGTTGGAGACAAATTAATAGTTCCAAAATCAAACAATATTGAAAACCATGTTTACCAAATGTATGTTATAAAATTAAATGAAGCTAATGATCGGGATGCATTGTTAAAACACTTAAAAGACAATAAAATTGGGGCAAGTGTTCACTTTGAACCGGTTGTCCATCAACAAACTTATTTCAAACAAAAATATCCGATAACTCTTAAGGTTACTGAAGACATACAACGAAGGATTATCACGCTTCCAATGTTTCCTGGTTTGAAACAAGAAGAACTCGATTATATGGTTTTGAAAATAGAGGAGTTTTTCAAAAAATGAATAACTACGAAAGTATAAATGACTATGAAATTATTAAACCGATTTTAGAAGAACAAATAAAGGATGACGCATTAAAATCACGTTTGCTTTCTTTGGGTATTTCATTAGAACAATTAATCGAAAAAGAAATTAATAATCTTAAAGCTAATAATACAAAAATAATCTCTAATGAAAACAACCTTGGTTTTATCTCGTTTATAGAAAAACCCTGGGAATCAGGAATTTTTGATAAAAAAATGGCTAGCATACAAGCAATCGGATACAAAACATTTGATGAAGAATTAGTCGGTAAATTGTTTGAGTTTGTTTTTGAGCAGATTAAAGAAAAGTCGATTGAACATTTATCGATGCGTATTAATCCAAAAATAGCAGAAGAAATTAATTTCTTTTTAGAAGAAAATGATTTTCACTTAATTGAAAGATATGTTACATTCATAAATGATCTTGAAAATGTGTCAGAAAACGAACTTGATTTGAATGATATTAAGATATATGATTCTGATGAAAAAGTTATTGGATTAATTTGTGAAATAGCAAAATCGTCATTTACATTGGATCGTTTTCATGCTGATCAAAAGATAGATAATAGCAAAGCGAGCATTAGCAGATCTGAATGGATAAAGAATCTTGCTAATGGACGCGGAAAAGTAATTTATGGGTTGTCTAGCGACGAAGTTACAAGCTTTTTGGGTTTTAGAGAAATAGTATCTAGTTATTCTGTGAAGTATGGCGTAATTGAATTGATCGCAGTTGAGGCGAAATTTCGAGGCAAAGGTTTTGGAACAAAGATGATTAATAAATTTTTGTTAGAATCAAAAAAGAGCGGATGTAAATTTTCAATTGTGGGAACACAAGAAAAAAACGAAGCATCAATTAAGCTTTACGAAAAGAACAATTTTAGTCAACTAAAAACAAACTTAACCTTTCATTGGTCAAAAGACTAGTTCAAACTTATTTTTCGAGAATATCTTTTATTCGTGTGCCGATCTTATTGTATGAAAAATTAGCTTGAAACAATTCAAACGCATTTTTTGCAATCTTTGTTCGAAGTGCATTATTTCTTTTCAAATCCAAAATTCCTTTTTTGATTTCTTGTGTTGAACCAGCTTCAACCAAATATATATTCTCTTTGTGAGTATAGAATCTTTCAACTGCCTTTGAGCGCATAGTTAAAATAGGCTTTTTCATTGCGCTTGGCTCAAATATTTTATTAGGTATTACACGATTAGCCTTTTTTGTTTTACCAAATATCCCGAGTAGCAAATCTGCATCGGCGATCTCTTGTGCCAATTGTGTGTAGGTCAATTCGTTTTTAAAAACAATATTTTCAAATTTTGATTTTAGCATGTTTTGTTTTTCTCGAAATCTCCAATTCGCTCCGATAAAAACAAATTCGATTTGTTTTTCGTGCGCAAGTTTTGTTGCTGCTTCAACAATATTGTCGAACCCGTGCATCGGAGTGACTTTTCCATAAAACAAAACGCGAAACTTTTTTGTTTGTCTTTTTTGCTTTACTTTTTTAAAGTCAAAAACTTTTTGATTTGCTCCAACCGGTAACCAATCAAACTTCTCTTTGTTTATTTTGAATTTGTTTGAAAAAAAGCTTGCGTTTTCAGAGGTATCTAAGATGATCTTGTCTGCGAGTTTACAAGCAATCTTTTCAGAGAAAAATAATTGTCTACTTTTAAGTGAGTCTTTGTGGTAATGTCCATACTCTATTTCTGAATCCCAAATAGATGTAAACCCGTCCAAAAAAACTTTTTTTCTTTTTACTATGCCTAAGAGTTTTGCGGCAAAGATATCCAGATATCCGGGATATGCTACCCAAATATAATCAAAATTCTTCGAAAGTCCTTTGAAAAATAATTCAAAACTTCGAATTAATAGATTTTTTTGCGAATAAAGTTCTTCAACGATGGTTCCCGTTGCTTTCAAACTACCTAAAATAACTTCATTTCGAGAGTATCCTTTGTGGTATTTGCCAAAGAAAAGAACTTTCATAAGCAAATTTTTGTTAAAAGGTTTATAAGCCATGTGGTGCGTTTAATGCCTCAAAAGAACCAAAAAGGTTTTTATTCTTCGTATCGCTAATTTCTTTGTGAAGCTTGATGATTAATAGACTTTTTGAAGCAATTATAATTTTCTTTTCGATAATGATGCTTTTTGGAGTATACTTAGGTTACTCTGATTTGATAATGTTTGAGACCGCAATAATTTCACTTATTGTGTCTTTTGCAATAACTGGGTTTATAATTCGTTGCCGAAAAAATAAAACACGTGGTCAAGACGTATTAACAAAGCTAAAAGACAAAAAAACCATTTTAGCAATCCTAATTTTTGTATTATTTATTGGGATGTATTTGTTGATTCTAGCACCAAACTTTGTTTTTCCATTAACTTGTTCGGATGTAGCAAATCATTCTCTTTACACTAGACTTATAGGAAAAAACGGTTCTTTTTTTGAAGCAGACGGGTCGATGGTTTTCTCAGGAATCCCGCTAGTTTATTCGCATGTATATCCATTTGGTTTCTATGGTGTGTCATCAAGTCTATATTTAGTGGTAGGGAATTCGTATTTAGTAAATTCAATGTTAGGGTTCTTACTTATTTTGTTTACTGGTATTGGGGTCTATGCACTTTCAAAACATTTCTTTGGAAAAAACGCGGCATTGTTCTCGTCATTTGTATGGTTGTTTGCAATAACAAGTTTAACAATTCTTGAAAGTGGTTTTCTAACACAAATCTTCGCAACATTATTTTTCACAGGAGCAGTTTATGCGTATGTAAAACGAGATAAGTTATTACTTTTCCTTGCCGCAATAGGTTTAGTTACGTACCCGCCAATTTTTGTGGCATTTTTTATTTTTGTTATAGTTGAACTTTTGATTTCTGCAAAGCTTTCGTTCAAAAGGCTTGTTAATGACCTTAAAGAAAAGAAATATTTGATTGGAATAATCATTCTTGCATGTATCGCAATGTTTCCAGAATTCTTAGGGATGGCAATAAAGTATTTGAATTCTGAGCATTATCTAACAACTGCGTTGTTAATTCGCGGAGGCGTTTATACTCCGAACTTTTTTGGATTGGTTGCATTTATTCCTGCAGTGGTTGGTTTATTTTTATTAATTAAAAAAAGAAGCAAAGAGCAACTCGAATGTTTTTCGTTTTTGCTTGCACCACTTTTAATGAGTGGAGCCGTAGTTGGATATTATGCACTTAATTTGTTAATTTCGTTTAGTACTCGAACAGAAATCCATTCACTTTACCAAGCAGTAAAGTTCTTCTATCTTGCATTGATTCCTGCAAGTATGTTTGCGGGTTTAGGCTTTGCACACCTAATGAAAAAATATTCTAAAAAGAAAATAATTGTCGGAGTCTTAATTTGTGTTCTAACATTCCATTTCATTTACTTTGCAGGATATTTATCACTTTATTCAGAAAAACAAATTGAGCCAGATGGTTTTTATTCAGCAGTAGAATTTGCAAATAATATTGACGGCGAATTTGTTCTAGGAATTGATGATTGTTTCTTCAAAAATGAGAGTGTTGTTTTTGTTCCCGCTTACGCATCTTTATTTGATAATCCGTTTACGCCCCAAGAATTTAATTGTCAAAAGATAGATTTTATTCGCGGATTCACATTTACTTGGGCGCAAAGAGATGATTCAAAGAATGAACTAGGTATTGTTGATTCTACTGGAAAGCCGGTTTTGATCAAAGGTAGCGTTGGTGCAGACTATTTGATGACGGATTGCAGTGTTTTAGATAAATCGATTGTATTTGAAGAAGGAAATGTTAGAATTTACGATCTAAGATAATTTGATGTCTGCCAAAGTACTTAGTGAGAGTTTTTTAAATAAATTCAACATATTATGCTTATGAAAAAATTAATTTTATCAGTGATTGGGATAATAATATTCGTTTATTTTTTCTTGTTATTAAAATTTGATGTTAATCTTTTGTTTACATCAAAAAGCCCCGAGTTAATTGTGTTAGCGCTTGCAATCTTTTTATTATCGATTTGTATAATTGGTATACGGATGCGTTTTTTCTTAAAGGCGCTTGGAGAAAAACACAATTATTTTTCTGAACTATTAAAGATTGAATTCATAAACAAGTTTGTGTATTATGTATTTCCAACAAGGTTAAATGTCCCTGTAAAAGCATTAATTCTAAATAAAAAATTAGGGGTTAAAAAGAGTACAACATTGTCGATTACTACATTTGAATATGCTTTGGATACGGGGTTTATGTTTGTACTTGGTTTAGTCGCGCTTTCATTTGTTTTTCAAAATATGTTTGACGCAGTCACATTAAATAATTTATTTTTGACCGTTGGGCTTCTATTTGTTTTAATAATTTTGTTTTTCTTGGTTCCGTTGAAAATATTTAACAAGACATTGTCTTTCTTTTCTAAAATAAAAAATAACTTTTTGAAAAAAGTACTTGTTTTCGCGGCTAAAATATTTGTTAGTATTCGAGAAATATGGCCAAAATTATTATTCAATAAGCAAACAATCCCTGCAATAATTATTTTAGCAATAAATTGGATTCTTATTTCATTAACAACAGAGTTATTGTTTATTTCGTATTATACTTATGTTCCATTCTTATGGGTATTAACTATCAGCGTGGTTGCGGTTTTGATTGGCGGGATAAGTCAGATCCCTGGCGGCATTGGATTAAAAGAAGTTACTCTTGTTGGGTTATTTGTTTTCTTAGGGGTGCCAGCAGATGTTTCTTTGGTCGTAGCATTGCTACTACGATTATTCACTCTTGTTCCAATTGCAATTGGTTATATTTTTGTAGCCAAACTTGGAGCGGATATAAGTCTGAAAGACTTAGTAAAATAATTACTTTGAAAATTTGCCTCGAAGAACTGCTTTAAAAAAACGCCAAATATCATGAAAGAATCTTAATGACGAGTTTCCTTCGCGTTCATGCGCAACAATTTTGACTTCGTCATATTTGTACCCTTTAGATATTGCATGTGCAGTAAATTCTGCTTCAAAATCAAGTCCTTTCGCTTTGATATTCATTCCTTTTATAGTGTCTTTTTTGAATGCACGCAATCCAGTGGTAACATCCGTTACAGTTTCGCCTAAGATTAAGCTTGTTACAAATGCGCCTAGTTTGTTAGCTGCGACTCTGTGCCAAGGCATGTCTTTTGGCCACATCCTTCGAAACCGAGAGCCTACTACTAAATCATTTGAAGCCAACTTTTTTACAAGTGCAGGTATTTTTGATGCAGGATAGGTACAATCAGCGTCAATTGTAATCAAAATGTCATTTTTTGCAGCCTTAAAACCTTCTTTTAATGCGCCAGCTTTGCCCTTGTTATTCTTATATGACACAACGCGAACTCTTGTCTTTTTGGCAATTTCAGCTGTTTTGTCTTTGCTTCCATCGTCGACAACAATTATTTCATCACCTGAACTAAGTACTTCTTTGCATTGTTGAACAGTATCTCTAATGCCTTCTTCTTCGTTATATGCTGGAATGATGATGCTAATTTTATTTTTCATTTAAATGCCTCTATAATTTTTGTATTAATCTTATCCCAAGTATATTTTGACTTGAATTCCTTTAAATTGTTTTCCCCTAGCTTTAACAATAGTTTGTTATTGTTAATTAATTTTTGCATGGCACTAGAAATTTCGTTAACATTTTGTTCGTTAACAAGTAATCCGTTTATATTATTGGAAAGTATTTTTTTCAAATTACCTATATTACTTGCAATAATCGGTTTTTTGCATGCCAAGTATTCGAAAACTTTTACTGGCGAATAAAAATAATCGTATTTTTTTATCGGGGGGTATTCGCGATCAAATAGAGCTAAACAAGCATTGCTTTTGTTTATGTATGCTGCTAATTTATTTTTTTCAATATTGCCTAAAAACACAACGTTGTTAATCTTTTTACTTTTCACAAGTTTTTGCAATTTATCTTTTTGTGGTCCTTCTCCTGCCAATAAAAACTCTAAGTCTTTATTTGTGTTATTTATTTTGTTAAATGCGAGAATCGTTTTGTCTAAACAATGCCATGGTTGGAAACTCCCGCTGTAAAAAAATCGGAACTTTTTCTTTGATAACTTTTTTGAAATTTTAGCGCCGCTTATCTTTGGATTGAACTTTTTTGGATTTGCACCATTACTTGAAAGAATTAATTTCTTTGCTTCGATTCCTTTTCCTTCATTTTTATGTTGGATATAAACTTTGTCTGCGAATTTTATGGTGTGAAAAAACCATTTCTTTATTAGAAGAAAAGTTTTGTTTGTCTCAAACATATTTATCGGTTCGTGCATTTCGATTAAAGTTTTACAGCCGTGTTTTTTTCCAACGATTATTCCTTGATTTCCAAATATCCGGTTTCTTTCCCATACCAAATCAATTTTTTCTTTTTTTAGAATTTCAGAAACAATCTTTCCGAGATTAAAGAACAAAATCCAATTCTTTTGGAGGGATTTCTTGGGCAAAGCCAATCGAATATACTTTATTTTGTCAATGATTTCAATATCTTTTTGTTTTGGTTCTTTTTTACAAATTATGGTTACGTTATGTCCTAGTTCGACAAGCGAATTAATAGTTTCGCTAGTGTGTGTGCTGCCGCCGTGAAACCCGGGTAATGAAATGTCTTCTGCGATATAAAGAATATTCATATGGTCACCTAAACTATCTCCAAAAACTTTTCAAATACATTATTTACTTTAATTTGATTCATATATTTTTGGTTTGCGTGAATATCAAAAGTTCCTTTCAAATAACAAGGCCATGCTTTATTTTTAACTTGGAAAGCAAAACGCTTTTTTCCATTCAAAAACAATCGTTTTGAATC
>JABIDZ010000039.1 GCA_018651445.1 Candidatus Iainarchaeum sp.
AATTGAACAAAAATTAATAGAGCTAAACAAACAAGTATTTTTGTTACGTACGAATCCCATTTTAAATTTAGTTTGCGTTTTGCAAGAACTATTGGCAACATGATCGCAAAGAAAAATATTATTTGCGCTAGCAAATCAACAACTACTCCGTACCACGGCATTCCAAATAAGTAACCCCATGTTGTAGGCTTTGCTTGCGTTGGCAAACCATATAACAAGAATGTTGGAATATAGAATAAAATACCGATTATTGCTGCGCCAATCCATTGTTTTATTAGTCGAACATATTTTTCTTTTGAAAGAACAAAAGACACTAATACAAATGTTAGAACAATAGGTAATTGTAACCACATTGCGATTCCTGCAGGAATAAACGCAGACTTTTTCTTATCAACAAGCATTGCGAGTGACAAAAACATTAATGCGACTGCGATTATGTGTCTCTCGTTAAAGAATACATCACCTAGAAGGAAGCCTCCAATTAGCATGAGCATTACCATGAGCTTTGCTTTTGAATCGCTAACACCAATTTTCTTAAAGAACATCATGGCTGACAAGAATAATGCTAGGTTGGCGAGAACCATTATTATTGCAAAAGCAATTGTGTTTTGTTCTCCAACCAAGAACGAAATTCCCACGTTAACGAAAAAATAACCTGAGATATAACCATATGGTTTTTCTCCAAAATGAGTGAACTCATCAAGTAGTGGCACACCTTGTGACTCAAAAATTGTTTGTGATTGTCGCTCATAAAAAGAAGTCCAAAAACTTACGTTTGTTGGAGTTACTATGTTAAAACAAAGAACGATTAATAAGAATAAACCTAAGAAAAATTCGAAGTGATCAGGTTTTCTTAACTCGAATTTTGGTAAAGCAAATTTGTTTCTAAAAATTAATACTAAGATTATATCTATAACAAATAACGCGATTACAAATGACCAGTTTGTTAGAAAACCAGAATAATTCAAAATGAAGAATATACTCATTAGAATTGAAAAGAAAGTTAACAAAGAGTAAGTTATGTTTTCGATTAATGTTTTCTGTGAGAAAACACAACCAATTAGTATAAACAAAGTGAACGCAATTAACAACAAACCGATTACTACATTCGAAGTTAATGGTGGTTCATTGAACAATTCTATTTCTTCTGTAGCCCCCGCAAAAACTATTCTTAATTTGTTTTCGCCTTCATCCAAATTGACTTTTTCTTTTTGTACTCCTGTTGGATAAAACGTTCGTCTAATTGGTTTATCATTTAAATAAATTTCAACTGGATCATTTTTTTGCAACGCATTTGTGACTTCAAAACTTATTATTGCTTCATTAGAACTAATCTTTTCAAAAGAATTTATTGTAAGCGTTGGCTCTATTATTTCATAAGACTCTTTTTTTTCTACATGAAAAAATATACTCCTTTGGAATAATTCAGCTTCAATAATATTGTCTGTTTCAGTAAATAATTCATTTGATAAACAAAGTTCTTTTTCACTTTCACTTACTAAAAATATTTTGTCAGTTAACACAATTTTGTCATTAACCCTTACTAATAGATCTTCACTACGATCTTCTAAATGATGTTGTTGGAACGCAAGTGTAAAACAAACATCTCTAGTTGTTACGATCCCGTCATAATCTTTTAGCGATAATGCAAATTGCGGATTTTCTATTGGCTGTGTGTGCCAAAACAAAGCTATTCCAGATATAACTGCTAATGCAATTAAAATAATTACAAAAAGGATTATTGCGTTTTTTTGTCTATCTCTTTTTGAAAGAAACTTATTTTCTTCAAATGAAAAGCGCATACCCTCATTTTCGCTATTATCCATAAGAATTTTTGTTTGGGAAAGGATTAAATATCCCGTAGTCTTAATAGTTTCGGGTGTTGAATTGGTATCTTATACTAGACTTGAGACTAATCTCGCAAGAGTAAAAAAAGACCTTGCTGGCGTTAAACACATAAACAACGATTTTTGCTCTATCCTTGAAGAATTGAACAATATCAAGGAAAAGAGCCTTGCCGACCCAAAAACCATGGAAAAGGTTTCTACTGAGTTTCGCGACAAAGAAATCATTGATCTTTTTGCAGGCATTGAAAAAGATTTCAATGATTTGAAATTACAATTATCAAAGCAAACTCTTTATCGAGAAAGAGTAGCTGATTTTGTTGAGTCTTTGCGAACAAAAAAGACTTTTTCTTTTGAACAAACAACGGATTCACTCTTATTTTTAGGCGGAGTTATTGCTACGCTTGACGCAGACCATATTTCTATAAACCCGCAATTCATTGGAACAATGGATCTTGGCGAAGTTGCTATTGAACTTGGTTTACACAAAACCGGACAAGGATTTATCGTACAAAAAGAATTATTCTCTGAAGTTTTGAGTGTTTTAATCGCTAAACGAATGTTCAAGAATATAATTTTTGAAACTAATAACGCGAAAATCATTTTGCGTTCTAGTACTGAACTAAAAATCGAGAGCGACAATTCTAATATTCGCAAGATTTCTCAATTAACTTATTAAAAATAATCGTATACTGCTGAGAAAACTACGCGTCCATTATGCATTCCAAGTGGCATGAATGCTTGCGTTTGCAATACTTCATCTAACTGATTTCTATCTTTGAAAACTGTTCTAAAATTTTCAACCATTTGTTTTCTTGCTTCAGTTACTGCCTGTTTAAAATCGGGGGCTACTTCGTGTTCATGTATTTCTTTTAAAAAGTTAGGCACAAATTCCATAACTAAATAACCATAGGCCACACCATACACTTTTGGAACAAAAATGGTATATTTATCCGCGACAATCTTTCCTTTCTGTTTGGCGTGGTTATGTGCGTGTACATCCGCAACTACTTTCCCATAATCTGCACCATGTCGCCAATGACCTCTTACGTCCTTTATTGCAACAAGACCCTGTTTTGAATTAAAGACGCGAACATTCCAAGCAAAAAAATGATTCGCCCCGGCTTCGTGTGCACATAATAATTCATCAAATCTATGTTCCATTAAAAAGTTTTCAACTTCGTTTAATACTTTTGCATGCCGTGTTTTTGGTAATCTCAATCTAATCTTTAAAGGAATTTCAAGCCCTGCAAAAAATCCCGTTCTTTTTGTTTTCGGTTTCATACAAAAAATAGTGTTGTTTTACTATATTAAGAATGCGCTTGCAGTTACACTTGTATCCCAACTAAATCGTGGACGAACTTTTATCATCCAAACTTTTTCTGTGTTATCATCAATCACTAATGCAAATCCTTTTTGTCTAGGCATTTCAGAATAGAGTTTGTCAAGATCTGTTGACATGTACGTTGGACGAAGTTGTCCTACTGCCGCAATATCTGGTTGCGAAGTCATTCTATGCGAAATGAATAAGTCACATTGACTAATTGCATCCGGATGAAGTTTTTCGGGTCGCTGTGTAGCAAGTATTAAACCTAAGCCGGGTTGTCTCCCTACTCGCACCCACTCTAATAACACAGGTAACGCAATATTTGGTTCGTCTTTTGGCATGAACATATGTGCTTC
>JABIDZ010000110.1 GCA_018651445.1 Candidatus Iainarchaeum sp.
AACAAGAATGCTACTCCTAGTTCTGATAACAAAAAGATTTCTGCAGTTATTTCAGGTATTCCTATTTGAAACGGTAAGTGTAGCCATGCAAAATCCATGCTTCCAAGAACTAATGGTCCAAGAACAATTCCGGCTACGATGTAAGCAAACAAACTAGGTTGTTTTAGTTTTTTTAATAAAGCGCTTACGATTACAGCCATTATGATTATTTGGGCTAAATGTACGAATAAAGTCATTGCGATTACAGTCATTTTTTCACATTCTAAGTGCTAGAATAAAGGTTTTTGTGGTTTAAAAGCGTTGCTTTGGTTAGAATTTTGCTATTTCCTTTTAGGTGCATATCTGCGAAGTCTGGCCATCGTTTTTTCTAAATTATTTCTGATGTATTCTGGTTTGTTTGGATAACAGGTTTCAGGGATTAATTTAATAGAATTGAATAAACCAGATTCACATAAACCGGCATATGCGCCACCAGCACAAGACGCGTTTATTTGTCTTCTTGCGGGGGCAAGTCTTTTAGGTAACCATTTGCGTTCATTTGCTTCAATTGCGGGGTTGTGGGTTATTGAAATCCCGGTTAGTGAACCGCCGAATTTAATATCTCGAATTCCTAATGAGTGTAATGTTTTTGCAAAATCTTTCATTTCAACAAATCGTGCTTTGCCACTTTGTCGTGAAACCACTTGGCTTCCACTTGCTTTGGTTGGAACTAATAATACTTTTTCATTAAGCGCATTTACTCTTTTTTGAGTTTTTTCAAATTCGTCAGACCATTTTTCACCACCCTCAAAAACAATTACTGGAAGTTTTGATTTTTTTATTGTTTGTTCCGTTCGATGTAAAAAAGTTTCGTGTTGTTTTTTTCTACGGGGGCTATCTGCAAACCCTCGATCTTTTGACCAGTAAGGATGCATTATTATTAGAACTTTCCCGCCCGATTTTCGAAGTTGTTCTCTAAAGCTTTCAAGTTCTTTTGCATTAGTATCTTCAAAAGTTCTTAGTTCGCGCATAAATAGATTAGCACTTGTGTATTATAATTATGCTGCTTTAGCCGTAGTTGTTCCATCTGGGTTATCAACGAGTTCGATGCCTTCTGCTTTTAATTTGTCTCGAAGTTCATCTGATTTTGCAAAGTCTTTTGCGTTTCGAGCTACGTTTCGTTCATCAATAAGTTTTTGTTGTTCATCAGTTACTTCAAAGAACACTTCTGTAAAATCCATTATTCCTAAAACAGAATCAACTTTTTTTAGTGCGTCTAAAACGTTTTCGGCTCCTGTTTTGCCTAGTTGAGAATTATCGATTAATGTATTAACTTTTTTTACAAATTCAAATAATGCCTTAGTTGCATTTGGAACGCCCAAATCATTGTCCATTGCGCCCTCAAAAGAAGTTATTAAATCTGAAATCTCGGTTTCTGCATTTCCGTCTCCTTCGTTTATATTTCGTACTCGATCAATGAATCTTTGTATCCCGTCAATTGCTTTTTCTGCGTCGTGAACAGAATCAATTACAAAATTTATTTGTTGTCTGTATTGTGAATTAATCAAAACATATCTAATTGCTTTTGGATTCAAACCTTTGTCAATCAAATCGCGTAACGTATAGAAAGTTCCTGCGCTCTTAGCCATCTTTTTTCCATTTACAAGTAAGTGTTCACAATGCATCCAGTATTTTACAAACTTTTTTCCGGTAGCAGCTTCGCTTTGAGCAATCTCATTTTCGTGGTGCGGGAATTTATTGTCTACTCCACCAGTATGCAAATCAAAAGTTTCGCCTAAGTACTTCATACTCATTGCACTACATTCAATATGCCAACCGGGACGACCTTTTCCAAGGCTAGTTTCCCAAAAAACAGTTCCGTCGTCTTCGTCCCAAGCTTTCCAAACTGCAAAATCTCCAACACCTTCTTTTTCGTATTCGTCTTGTTTTATTCTTGCACCATCTTTTAGTTTTGTTACATCGATTCCTGCTAGTTTTCCGTAATTAGGAAATTTCTTTATTGAAAAATAAATACTGTCGTCGTCTCCTCGATAAGCAAACCCTTTTTCCATTAAAGTTTCAACTAGTTTAACCATTTCCGGGATATGTTCTGTTGCAGAAGTATAATTATGTGCAGGTAAAATATTCAATGCGTTTACATCTTCGAAAAAAGACTTCTTGTATTTTTCTGTGTACTCACTCAAAGCCATTTTGTTTTCGTTAGCACCTCTAATTGTTTTGTCATCAACATCAGTTAAATTCATTATTTGTTTTACTTTGTAACCAGAGTATTCCAAGTATCTGCGAAGAATGTCTTCCCAAGCATATGCACGAAAATTTCCAATATGTGCGTTGTCATAAACCGTTGGTCCACAAGTGTATAACCCAACGTCTTTTCCTTTTAATGGAACAAATTCTTCTAATTTGTTTCCAAATGAATTGAATATTTTTAAAGTCATAATAAAAACTAGTATTGAAACAATTAAATGCTTTTACTTTTTCTTTCTTCGAGCAGTCTTGCTTCCGGGGCGGGAGCCTATCCATGTATCGATATAATGAATCATAAAGTTAATTTCGTGTATTTCGCCCGAATTATCGGATATGCGTTCTGAATCCAAACCGCGCGTTGTAGATTTATGTTTTTGGATAATATCTAATTGGGTTTCTAATCTTTCGCGTGCACTTGACGCCGAAGCAGGTCCAAGTTCAGGTAGGTTTACGCGAAGTCCTATTTTTCTAAGCATTTCTTTATGTTCGCGTATTTGTTTGCGTCTTTTCAATATGCTAACTACTTTTTTATTTCTTTTTGCATCGCTACCGCGATTGTACAAGCGAACTCTTGCGGCGTCAGCTGCTTCTAGTAAAGCTTTACTATTGCTAGCCATTGTGACATTATTACCATTTAAAAAATCTGATTGGCCCTTACTAGATAATATTTTTTCGAATAGAAACTTACCTTGTCGCCAACTTTTCATTTAACTCACTCGTAGTCCTCATCTTCATCTAGTTCGAATTCTTCGTTATCCATTTCTAGTGTTTTACTTTCAATAAGAGTAGGTGTTACTCCTTCATAAACTATAGTGTATTCTAGGCCACATTCTGGACAATCAAAGGCTTCTCCGTCTTCAAGATCATCCATTGGTACATCGAAACGAACTTTACAATCTTTACACATTTTTTTCATAGTATTAATTTCTAGTTTTTTATTTAAAAAGCTTTCTTTGAATAGAAATTTGAGGATTTTTTTGCA
>JABIDZ010000002.1 GCA_018651445.1 Candidatus Iainarchaeum sp.
GAATTTGGTATTCCTGATAAAAAAGCTAGAAAAAAAATAATGGGAATTCATATGCGGGGTATGCCAATTCGAGGGGAATTAAAAGTTAAATTTCTTGAAGATGAATTTAAAAAGTTATTTTTAATTAGAGAAAAAGGCCTAAAGGAAACTATTAAAGAGATTGAAACTGAAGTTCAAACTAAAAAGTTTGAAATTAATAAAATTAATGATTTCTTGAAGAAAAAGGAACCAGGTACGCGAGAGTCGCTGAGCCAAAAGATTGCAAGATTAAAAGGGGAATATAAGCAAAAAAATGAAAAACTAAAATATTTATCAGCTAGACAAGATGTACTAAAAAATGAAAAACAGCAGTTCGTTATTCTTGAAAATGAACTTTATTCAAACAAGAAAAAAATAAGGGAGATTATAAATATTCTGGCACAATACGAATCTTTCGCAAAATTGTTTGGAGATGATTTTAATATTGAATCTAATCTTGAAAAAAATAAAGACGCAATTTTGACTAATCTAAAAAATTTAAAACTAGTTTCACAAGAATTATGGGATAAAGCAGAGCTTGCGTCAGTGCCTGATTTATTGGAATATCTTGCGAACCGAACGCAAGGTTTTTCTGGAGCTGATTTGCAAGCGTTAACGAAAGAATCTGCGATGAAGGCGTTGCGTAGATATTTACCTGAAATAGAGACACTCAAAGCGGATGACTCAATCCCTATTGAAATTCTTGAGTTGCTAAGTATTAATAAATATGATTTTATTGAAGGATTAAAAGATGTGCAACCATCAGGACTTAGAGAATTTATTGTTGAATACCCGACGGTGCGGTGGGACCATATTGGTTCTTTAGATCTAATTAAAGAAGAATTAAAACAAGTAGTTGAGTGGCCATTAAAAAATTCAACGGCGTTTGTTGAAATGGGGATTCGTCCGCCAAAAGGAGTGTTGTTATTTGGCCCGCCCGGAACAGGAAAAACGTTGCTTGCAAAAGCAATTGCTACTGAGAGTGAAGCAAATTTTATTTCAGTAAAAGGACCCGAACTATTAACAAAATGGGTGGGTGATAGTGCAAAGGGGATTAGAAAGTTATTTCGAAAAGCTAGACAAATGGCACCATCTATTATTTTTATTGATGAAATAGATTCTGTTGCGTATAGCCGGCATATTTCTGATGGTTCCGGGAAGGTTAATAGTGAATTAGTAAATCAAATACTAACTGAGTTAGATGGGATGGAATCGTTGGATAATGTAATTTTTATTGCAGCAACTAATCGGCCAGATTTAATTGATAAGGCGTTATTGCGTCCGGGGCGGATAGATAAATTAATCAGGGTTCCTGCGCCAGATGAAAAAGCAAGAGAAAAAATTCTAGGTGTTCATACTAAAAAAGTTTCAATTGACAAAAAAGTTTCTCTAAAAGAATTAGCTAGGCGAACACAGGGTTTTTCAGGAGCTGATATTGAAGGTTTAATTCGAGAAGCAGCGTTACTTGTTTTAAAAGAAAACAAAATGAAGGTTGCGCCAATCGAAATGAAACATTTTGAAGTAAGTCTTAGAAAAGTAAAACCAACTATTGACGCGCAAAGCGAAAAAGCTTATGAAGAATTCAAAGAAAATGCGTTAGACTTTAGGCCAAGCTACGTTGGTTAAAACTTTTTTTAAATCGCAAGTCCAATACTCGCTAAGAATAAACCAGGCATGAATGCGAGTATTCCGGATAACGCAATTGCACCTAACCAAATTGCAGGTTTCCAAGCTAATACTTTTGCTCCATCAAGAGGATAAATTGGTAACAAATTAAATAACGCAAACCAGAAATTAATTAATGCGGCATATGAAAGAATTGTAACTACTAAGTTGTTAACAATAATTGCACTCAAAATCAACAGAGACAATCCAATAACTATGTTAATTGCTGGGCCAGCAACACTTATGAGTCCATTTTGTTTTCGCGTAACGTTGTGCGCGAAAAAATATGTTGCACCTGGTGCAGCAAAAATAAATTGTCCAAAAGAAGCTATTGCTAAGAACAATGCAATTAATAATCCGGGGTACCATGCACGAAATTCTGAAATAAAACCGAAGTGTCTTGCAGTTTGTCTATGTGCTAATTCATGAAAAACAAATCCTGTTCCTACTGCAACTAACGCGATTGGAAAAGACACAATCATATTGGTTAGATTAAAAAAGATTGGATTAATCACTAATGCAAATGCAATACTTAGGGTTATCCAAGAAATAAATAAATCAATTTTTTCTTGTTTGCTAAAATACCAAAAAGATTTTTGTGTTGACATAATTAAGGTGACCCACAACAAGTTTTTATTAGCTTGGAAAAGAAACTATTTTTAAGGTTTGAGAACTTTTATAATTTATGCCTCTGCCTAATAGACACGAAAAGTTTAGCGGTTTTTCAAAGATTTTTCATGAATCGTTGCGACACAGAGACGTGGTGAGGGCAAAAGACGGTCATTTTGAAAGGATTAAACTGCACGGTCGTGAATTAATAATTGGGACTGGGAAGTTTAGTGGAGTTGCTTTTGCACACGCATCTGAATTAGTTTTTTTGAATGGACGTGTTCAGAGATATTTAGATGCATTGCGTACAAAAAAGATAAGCCCGCAAGGTTATGTGTTTCATAAAATGTCAAATATGCCAAAATTACAAGCAAGAGAATATTTTTTGGAACCTTCGATTCGCGAAATCCAAATAAAAGATGGTAAACTGAAACCCGCGCTTGCAAAGGCATTTACTGAATTTAAAAAGGATTGGGAAGGTATAACAAATCAAAGCATTGATGCACAAGAAGTAATATGTTTAGGTGAAAGAAATGGTGCTTTTGTATTCACGGTTGTAGGGTTATCTGATTATTATAAAACAAATCGAAAAACTAAAAAACCAAGTTCTTCAAAAAAAGGTTCTGTAAAACAAAAAGGATTAATTTCAACTACTGAGATTAGAAGCATTATGGGGGGCTCGATCCCAGTGCAGGTTGCAATTCAAATTCTACGTCCTGTAAATGAGACTTCACAAGGTCGCAAATATAGTCTAACAGATTTTTTAGATATTATTAAAAGTGGAAGAATTGAGGATATTTTACTAGAACGTGCGTGTAATCCGCAAGTAGTTGCGCGATGGACAGTTAAAAAGACCGAGATCTTGAAAGAGTTCTTAGATATGCACCGTAAAAACTGATTTAATTTCGTCTTTTGCCGAAGTTCGAAAAAGCTTTTTAAACTCCCCAAAACGCGTTTATTTTATGAATAAATTATTTTCAGAAGAAAGAGCACAGATTTCAGTTGAACTAATAATTGTGTTAGCTGCAGTAGTTGCAGTAGTGTTAGTACTTGTATCACAAATACAAGCTACTTCAGAACAAGGTTCACAAAAATTAGAAGAAACTGCCGAAGATGTGTTCAAAAAAATTGATGATATATGATTCAAAATAAATGCAAAGGGCAGGTTTCAATAGAGTATTTGTTGTTGTTAGCTGCATTTTTTTCTGCGTTAATAATTATCTTGCCACAAGTGTCGTTTGCAGTTGATCAATTCTTTGCTACAAGTGACACTTTGCTTGCAAAACAAATTGCAAACGTACTTAGTGAAGAAGTGCGTTTGTTTGAGTTTCTTGGAAATGATTCGAAAAAAGAATTTTCTTTTTCACCTGCAAAAGAAATTACTCTAACAACACAAAATGCAAAATGTATAGTTGCAACAACCCAAAAGCAATTTTCACTTACGCTTCCAAACGCACAACCAAACAAAACAACGGCGTTTACAAAAAGGTTTAATGTAAAAATCCAAAAACAAAATGACTTAATTACAATAACATTTAGCTAGTCTAAGCAAACATTAATTACAAATTCTCGTTCAATCAAAAAATCATCTAAAAGAATAGCTTCGGAAGAAACTGCGTCGCCAAAACAAGTATTATTCAAAATTTTTATCCTATCGACAGAAACGCTTGCTTTTGAACCAAATAATTCGCGTGTATCAAAAACAATTTCATTGTTGCTAGGATACGTTACCGACCAAACTTTAAGTAAATCATTTGCTTGTTGTATTACAAGCAATTCGGTCATTGAATTACTCGCAGGAAAACTAATTGTTAGTAAAAGTAAAGAAAAAACAAGTATTGCAATTGTTGATTCTAATGTAAACACAAAACCACGTTGGTTTTTCTTACTCATCGATGCACCCCTCTACCAAAACAAGTGCTTTTGTGCCATCAATTAGAACAAATCGTTTTACACTCAAACAATTTTTTGATTGTCTAGCAGAAGAATAAATTATTTGTTCGCGGTCATTACCTAAGAAACGATAAGACACGCGTTTTACAAAAAATCCTTCAATTTCAAGCGACTTTAAATTCGAAAAGTTCGCACTTGTAAGTTCATTGTTCTTAACTCGCCTCTTTTCTAAATCAACAACACACGCACCAAGTAAAGCGTTTGTTGGATCAAAGTTTTTGATAAAAGAATCTGCAACGAAGAGCGTTTTTTCTTCTAAGAAAAAGTCATCAACGTTTTTTACAAAAAGATTTGTGTTATTGTGCATTGCAAATACAAAAACAGTTATCCCGAATAATATTATTATGAAAGTAATTATTATGTCGAAGGAAAAAATTATTCCACGAGAATTGTTATGTATAATGCTCATTCACTTTCACTTCCAAACCACTTTTTTTCTCAACAGTAGTGATGACTGAAATATCTTTTCGTATTCCGTCAAGTTTTGAGTAAACACTATTGCCATTTCCAAAACAATTAATTTCTTCATTAAACCCTTTGCCTGAATTTGCAAAGATCCCATCAACTATGACTCCGCATTTACTTGCGATTATTTTTGTGTTAATTGTTTTTTCAGCCAACCCAATATTTTGTTTCTCATTTACAAGAACCGATAAGAATAAACCAAAAATAATCAATAACATTAGCATTGCAATTATTGCGTCGATAGAATTCATTGCATCACTCTCACAACATATTCGATAGGTAGTTTGTACTGAACTTTTATTTTATCTCCAAGCAATTTTGAAACATTATTTGTTTTGAGTTCGTTTGAAGATAATACATATTCTCCATAAGAGATTCCATTTACTTGTAGTAAAACAACTACACTATTTCGATTCAGGTAGGAAAGATCAAGCGAACCAGTTTCGTCTAAAAACAAGTTTGATTTGCTAGCTCTTGAATGTAAGTATCTAAGCAAAGACAAATTGATTTCGTGTTGTGCAACTAAAACATTAAAGTTTTCTTTGAGTAGTTGTTCGCGTAACTTCAAAGAAAGTATCTTGTCAACATTGTTTTCGATTATGGTTCTCTCTTTGTTTGCTTGTTCGAGCGCAATCAAATCAGTTTCAACTTCATTTAGCACGAAATCATTTTCGTTAAAAATAATTGATAATTCGAACAAAAAAAGTATCATTACAAAAACAAGTATAAATGTGAAAAATCCTTTGCAAGTCATAATTTGTTTCTAAGAAAGTTTGAATAAAAAGCTATTTCATTTTTCGTTGATTGTTGAACTATTCAACTATATAATGAAGATGAACACTAACAAAGCAATGAACACAATTGTTGCATAGGTTCGATTGTAATACGCTAGTACTCCAGAAGCTGCAGGGATTAAAACAACCAAGAACGCTTTTTCTGGCCATTGTTCCATAACAAACATCATTAGTCCGGCACCAGCTGCAAAAATCAAGAATAGAAAAGCTACGAAAGCTCCGATTACGCCTGTAACATAGTCTTGGATTTTATTAAACCAATTATCTACTTTTCCTTTTTTGTCGTCACCCATAAAAATCACGTTTACTAAAGTATTGTTTATCCTACCAGATTAAATAACTTGTTGGTTGCATCTAGAAAGCTTTAAAATAACGAATTCTCTTGTTTTATTCATGTTAGAGCAAGTAAAACAATTGAGTGAAATCGAAAGAAGC
>JABIDZ010000085.1 GCA_018651445.1 Candidatus Iainarchaeum sp.
ATGTTAAAAAAGACTCAAAGAAAGGAGAAAAAGTTGTAGCAAAGAAAAAATTTATTCAAAAAGTAAAGAAAAACAAGATTAAGAAGAGTGTAGAAGCAAAGAAAATACAAGAAACTCTTAAAGACAAAAAGAAATTACCTACATTTCGCGGAAGATTTGGAAAAAAACAAACACGAAAAAAATCAAATAAGAAATGGCAAAAATGGAGAAAACCAAGATCAATCGATCTAGACAGAGGATTACAACACGGATTTAGACCAAAGATAGGTTATAGAAACAAAGCTTCTATTCGTGACATTCATCCATCAGGATATGTTGAAGTTCGTGTAGAAAATGTTGCAGATCTATCAAAAGTTGATGTAAAAATCAATGCAATTAGAATAGGTGCGACAGTAGGAAAGAGAAAAAGAAACGAAATTGTAACACAAGCAAACGAAAAAGGGATTTGGATTTTAAACTAGGTGAATATCATGGAATTAAACAAAGCAAAAGAAATGGCAGCAGGAATACTAAAGGTTGGAAAAAACAAAGTGTTCATTAGCCCTACAGACGCTACAAAGATAGCAGAAGCAATGACAAAAGATGATATTCGTGGTTTGATAGCCGATAGAGTAATAAAGAAAAGACAGGACAATTCTCAAAGTAAAGGCCGAGCACGCGCATTAAAAGCAAAGAAAATCAAGGGAAGGAAAAAAGGTCGAGGAAAAAGAAAAGGAACAAAAAAGACTCGAGGCGAAAAGAAAAAGACGTGGATTAAAAAAGTACGTGCACAAAGAAGAACTCTTCGTGAATTACGTGAAACAAATCCAGAAGCAGTAGCAGACAAGAGATATTCAGATGTTTATAGAAAAATAAAAGGAAATTTTTTCAAAGGAAAAAAATATTTAATAGAATACATTGAAGGAGGGAAAAAATGAGCAAAGACAAAACCTACGAGCCAAAGTTCAAAAGACGAAGGCAAGGAAAAACAAATTACGCGAAAAGACTAGCGTTAGTAAAATCAAAGAAAACAATTGTTGTTGTTCGAAAGACAACCACACATATAATTGCTCATGCCGTTAAATACAATCCGAAAGGAGACGAAACAACTGCAATGGCAAATTCAAAAGAACTAAACAACTTTAGTTTTTATGGAACAAACAATACTCCATCAGCGTACCTAACAGGTTATTTATTAGGAAAAAGAATGAACGAAAAAGAAGCTATACTTGATATTGGAAGAAGAAGTCCAAGTCACGGAAGCGTAGTGTTTGCTTGTTTGAAAGGACTAATTGATGCAGGTGTTAAAATACCACACTCGGCAGAAGCTATTCCCTCGGAAGATCGAATTAATGGTAGCGTCTTGGCAGAATATGCAAAAACAAATAAAGACAAATTTGCTAGTTACGAAAAAGCAGGAGTTAAAATCGAAGAACTACCAACTGCTTTTGCAAAAGCAAAAACTGAAATTGACAAGGTAAAACCAACTGAGAAAAAAGCTAAAAAAGAAACTAAAAAAGTTGAAGTTAAAGAAGAAATTAAGAAAGACGAGGCGACTAAAGAATGAATAGAAAAAGACCCGCGGACATAAAGAAAGCAAAAGACGCTGCAGAAAAAATTGAAGAAAAGATTCAACGCGAACTAAGCAATAAAGAACGTGAACTAGCTGACTGGGCTCCAAAAACAGCTTTAGGAAAACAAGTTAAGAACGGTACGATTACTACTATTGATGAAATTTTTAGTAAAGGATACAAAATACGTGAACCAGAAATAGTTGATTCATTATTACAAATAGTTGAAGAAGTTGTAGACACTGCTAAAACAACTAGAGTTGTTCGAGCAGGAAGAAAATTTAGTTTTCGTGTAACAGTACTTGTAGGAAACAAAGACGGTTATATTGGAGTAGGAACAGGAAAAGACGTTGACCGATTCCCAGCAATAAACAAAGCTAAGCGCGATGCAAAATTAAATTTAGTAAAAATTTATCGAGGATCAGGTTCTTGGGAAGAACAACCAACTGAAGACCAACACAGCATACCATTCAAAGTAACAGGACAAAGTGGTAGTGTACGAGTAAATTTAATGCCTGCTCCAAAAGGAACTGGTTTAGCAGTAGGACATAATATAAGACGCGTAATGGAGTTCGCAGGAGTACAAAATGTTTGGGGAAAAGCAAAAGGTAATTCTGGAAACACATTAAATTTCGTGCGAGCAGCAATAAATGCGCTAGAACAAACAGGAAAAGTAAAATTGTCAAAAGATGTTTTAAGAAAAATTAAATAAGGAGGTTGAATGGTATGTACGCAGTAGTGAGAGTAAGAGGGGTTGTTAATATATCGCCAAAAATAACAAAGACATTCGAATTGTTAAATTTGAAACGAGTAAACAACATGAGTATTTGGCCAGAAACAAAACAATCGTTAAAAATGATTAAAATTGTTGAAAACCACGCAACTTTTGGAGTTATTAGTGAAGAATTATTACAAAAAGTTATTTTAGCAAAAGGAGTTGCTAAAAAACATGAAGAAGTTGATCTAGCAAAAGCAGCTAAAGCTGTTGC
>JABIDZ010000096.1 GCA_018651445.1 Candidatus Iainarchaeum sp.
CCACAAAATTCGGGAACATTTATTTCCATCGTAATTTTTCCAAAGTTTAAATTGTAATCAATGTCAAAACCTAGTTCGGGTTGGCCTGAAATTGTAAACCAAAAATCTTTTGTGCCAGTGTTTGCAGGAATTATCCCCGGCATGTATCCAAACCAATCTTTTTCTATCCATTTTCCAGCATATGTCCATGGACCCCAAGGGTTAGGTGCGTCGTACACTGAAGTGCTACTTAATATTAAATATCTTCCAATGCCTTCATGATACATTGAAGAAATTTGTGCATCAACAATCAAGTCTTCGTGAATTGGAGTAGCATCGTTTTGTGATAGTGACCATTGTGGTTGACCTTTTTTCATTCCGTTGAAGTATTCGTAAGAAGTATAATCGAGTATATTTTCTTTTCTAACTCTTGTTAGATAAAGTGGCCCGTTCCATTCCCATTCTTTTCCCATTCCAAATGCATAAACGTATCCGTCTTGGTTCAATCCATAATTCTGTCCCATATTAATAAAGAACATTGATCTAAATCTTGAATTATCTTTTTTTGTCCAAGGAGAATTATCAATATGTTTGGTCCAACTTTCGCCATCATCAATTGAAACTGCGATGTAACCAACATCGGACTCGGTTAAAGAAAATGTTTCTCGACTAATGAATCGTTTACTGTGGAAATGTCCATAGAGTTTTCCATCTAAATAAAGTAAGCTTGCAGGTTTATCGTCATCAATCTTTGTGTAATCCCATTCTTGGATATCATCAGTATAAACATTTGTTCCAGAAAAGTTTGGCGGGCTTAATGATGTGCGGGTTATTCCTAAATCATATAAGATTGGTTTTGATTTTTGAGCCGAAGGCAAACCGCTTCCGTCTCCCCAACTCATATACAACGTACCTCTGTTTCCCCATGTACTATACCATAAATCCCCGTTTGAACGAATTGGTATTGGCTTTCCTTCTACCAAAACCGATTTGATTACTGGGCTTTGTGGTGGTCGAATCGGATCAGCACAATCATAAACACATGTAATAAAATCTTCTCCGTTGTCACAAGTTCCGTCTCCGCAACTAGGTTTTGTAGTTTGTTCGCAAAGCAATTTTTCTTTTGGATTTACTATTCCGTCTCCATCGAAATCACAATTTTTTATATTGCAATTAGGTGGGCATTGAGTGTCCATTTTTGTGATGTCCTCTATGTCTTGGCATATTGGATCGTCACAAGTTAGTCCTGTACAACCGATTATTAAAATTAGCAAAAGCACTGCTCCGCACAACACAATTATCTTTTTGTTCATCTGTTTTAAGAAAGGTGTTTTGTTGTTTTTAATCATTTGTTTTGATTAGTTTTGTTGTCTACTTTTGCGCGCTTTCGCGAGTTGTTTTAGTTGATACTTACTCAATTTAATATCGCCACTTTTTTCTTCGCCAAGATGGTTTATTAAGTTCTTAACTCGATCAGGAACAATTCCTGGTGGTTCATGTTCTTCTCTTGCTATTTTTGGTACTCTTAAACTTAGTCTTCTATTCCTAGGCATTATAAAATAAGACTTGGGTGATATTTAAACATTACTGGATTGCGTTGTCTATTGTCTTCGCTTTTCACTCTCACCTTTCCAGTTAAGAATCGGTAATAAGTGTTTGTAAGTTTTTACACTTTGTTCTTGTGCTCTCATTACTGAAAAAATATTTTTGTATGCTTTTGGGTTTTCATCAAGAGTACTTTCTTTTACAGTTGCTTTTATTCCTTTCATCATTGCTTCAAATTCGTTCATCGAAGTCGTTTTGCGTGCTTGTGTTTTGCTCATTGCGCGTCCTGCTCCATGCGAACTTGATTCTAAAAACTTTTTATTTCCTTTTCCAATAACTAAAAAAGTTCCGTTTTTCATGTCTCCAGGAATTACTCCGCGTTCTCCTTTCGCTGATGGAGTCGCACCTTTTCGGTGAATAAATCTTTGACTTTGACCAATTTGCTGCGCGTGATTATGATTCTTATTAACCCACAGTTCGATAGAAAATCTTTCACAAAGAGCGTCTTTTAAACCATCAATAACTTCGTTAGCAATTTCCATTCTGTTTAACAGAGCAAATTCTAGTAAGAATTCTTGTACAGCTAAATACTCTTTTCCAAGTGTACTATTAACGTCTAGTGCAAATGTTCGTTCAGCATTTCCTTTTGCGCCTGCAAATTCCATTGCTGCTTTCATGTAATGGGATGCAACGTGGTAACCCATATGGCGAGAACCACAATGTATTATTAGCCACACATCTTTGCCCGAAGTGTCAATTTCGATGAAGTGATTTCCGTGACCTAGGCTACCCAAGTTAGAAAGTGCGTTTTGCGATAGATAAGCTAAAATATCCGGGTTATGTGGGCTTTTTTCCAACTTTTCAAGCAATTCAATAAATTTTTCCTTTGTTTCGGTACTTATTTTGTTCTCGGGATTGAGTTTGCCAAGACCCATTGGAACGTTTATAGTAACTGTGTCGTGTATTAAATCTAAATCAGTTCTAATTTTCTCAAGTAAGTCTTTTCCTTTTAGTTTGAGTGCAATTACGCCACAACCAATATCATATCCAACCCAAGAGGGCACTACAAATCCATTGGTAATCAAAACAGCACCAATAGGTGCAACGTAACCAAAGTGTGCGTCTGGCATCAAAGCACCATCAACAACGAACTTTTCTTTCATACAATTAGCAAATTGTCGGAGGACGCGTTCGTCTAAATTTTTTGCAAAAATCTTGTTCATATAATCTTATTCCATCAAAAGTAATTAAAAGAAGAATTGTTATGTAGCATCTATTGTTGTAATGAAGTATACGCTTTAATAGCTTCAAACAAAGGACCATAACAATCAAGTGTAGTAACTTGTGAAATATCAGTTAACTTTGCTAGTTCTTCTGGCGCAACTTTACAAATTGCATTCAAACCAGTTATAGGTACTGGAGAAGTTTTTGCTTCAACAACTTCGATATAAACTTTACACTTATCGTCTTCTTCTCCAATTATTTGTCCATAAAAAGTATTTTCGCCATCCGGAGTTAATTCACCAAATGCACTC
>JABIDZ010000001.1 GCA_018651445.1 Candidatus Iainarchaeum sp.
AGCGCTAAACAAGCAATGAAATCTATTAACTTACTCAAAGACAATGATATACTTGCAAAGGGAAGCGCAAAAGAGAAAGAAGTGTTTGTAAAGAATGTTCGCTTCTACATAACAAAGGCTAAGAGACTCGCAATTGCACAAGAGAAATTCCCTTCGAGTGAAATTAAAGCAATTCTAACCAAAAACGGAATCAAAAAAGATATTTTGCAATGCCGAGAATTCTTAGTAAACGAAGTCAATGGTTATGGTTACAAAGAAGCCTCTCATTTTCTTAGAAATATTGGTTTCTTTGAGGATATCGCAATTCTTGACAGGCACATCTTGAAAAACTTGGTTAAATGTGGTGTGATCAAAGAAGTTCCTGCTAACATAAATGTGAAAACGTATCTAGCAATTGAAGAAAAAATGAGAAAGTTTTGTGAAAAAAATGGACTTAAACTAGCAGAACTAGATTTGATCTTTTGGTCGAACGAAACCGGAAATGTTCTCAAATGAGCTAGTCAAGAAAAGGTTAAAAACATTGAATTAGTAATATTATTATGCAAAAGAGGGTTGAAATTGCAGGACTAATTATCGTCATAATCATCATAATTTTATCCGCATTGTTTTTCCTTACCGCCGGCACAACAATTACACAAAATATTGTTTTTGAAGATATGCAGGTAACAAAAACAATTAGTCTTGGAACCGAACGAACTGAAATTTATGAATTTGAATTAGCCAACCCAATCATTGGATACTTGGTTGTTCCAAAAACGATTGCAACTAGCGCAAGCGAAATCACGATTTCGGGAGACTTTAAAACCAAAGTAATCAGAGAAGACCCAATACTAAAAATTACATCAAGCGAATTAACCCCTGGAACAAAAAAACTCGTTATCAATTCACCGCTCGGAGACACCAACCAAACCACAATATTATTTCCATTCCCGTTAGCAGAATACAACACATTAAGTAGTACCGAAAAAGCTCAGTTAGAAGAAACGATTAACGCGTTTGCACAAAGCATGCCCGAAACATTTACACAAGAAAAAAGTTTAGAAATAATGCAACAATACGCAAACGACATCAAAACACAAGTAAGCGGAGAACTACAAGAAAGCGAAGACGGGGTTAAAAAAAAACTTCTTTTCGCAGGAATTAACACAACATTAACACAAGCGATTAACTCAATACAACAATTTACTTCATTACCCGAAATCTTCCAATTACCAAGCACATCAATCCCACCGACAAATATATTCACTCAAGCACTTAGTTCGATACAATCCCTAACCATCCAAGCACCTGCTAATTTTGAAGACGAACCAGTAACAATGACAATAACCTTCAAACCAGAACCTGCAACCGAAGCACAAACAGTTACTGGCGAAAAAATACCTAGCGAAATTACTTTACCATACTCTGCAAAAACACCAATTATTGCATGGAAAGCATTAATTGAAAAAAGTGAAGAGTCACCTTTACCCCCGAACACAGAATTAATTATCGAGGGACCTGAAAACATAAGGATTTCATACGAAAAAATAACAACTAACGACGCCAGCAAAAATATTTACCAAATCAGTTTAGTTATAGATACTCGAAATTATTATTCATTCGAAGACAAAGAAACAATCTATTTCAAACACGCAGGCATCCTTCTTTCAATACCCGAAAAAATGGAAATTACTTTTGTTAATAATCCGTGCACAACAAGAATCATAACCGAATACGAAAAATTACCCGCGCAAGAATCAGAATACGAAAACGCATTATATGAGCTTCTTGCATGCACTGATGCAAAAGCAGAAGAAGCGATTGTAGAACTGTTAAAACAAAGAACACTATTTGAAGAAGGCGAAATAGCAGAAGCAGAAAAAATATTAAACGTAGAACTAGATCAAGCAAATATCGCTAGTGCAAATCCAAATTTTGCACAAATGACCAAAAAACTAGACAACGCAATCGCTTCAAGTTATCGTTCAAAAGCAGAAAACTACACGAATACAAATACAAAATTAAAAGAACTAACTGATAAATATACTTCAATTCTTAGAACAAAGCTTGATGTACTTTATACATTACAAGAGAAAACTACAAAAGAACGAACAAAAGATTTAGCAGACGCATTAATCAAAAAATACGAACTCGACATTGCAGAAAAAGAATTTGTTCTCGATCCAACTGACTGGCGAGCGTTTGAAGAAATAGTCAGACAAAAAATGTTTTATTTACATGAATTTAATCCTAATCTTACAATGGCGTCAACCGAGTGGGAAAACATTGAAAATGATATCCGAAAAGACTATCTAGAAAAGTATAGCATGAATAGTTTTTCATCATGGGAATATTCGCCCATATTATTAGTTAACCAAAAACTAGTTGAAATAGACAAACAGATCGATGCTATAGAAGAACAACTCGTTGTTTTAGTAAGCAAATGTGATGAGAAAGACGATTATGAAACCAAGTGGAAAGGGATTTGCAAAAACTTTGTTCACCAATTAGCAACAGCAGACATAAGTGACGAATCATTTAGTTCGATAAAGGCGCGAGTTGATGGGATAGGACAGAATTTTTATACGTCCTATTTCGACACGGTTGCACGAGAAAAAGGGTTAATGATTCTTGGTCAAGACCGAGACACACAAGCAACTATTGATATTTTGCGAAACCAAATTGTGCGATTAGTAAAACAAAGAACCGGTTTACGTTTAATCGGAAAACAATTACTTACTCCAAGAGAAGAAGGACGTATAGAAGAGGTAAGTTATGAACCAAGCACGCTTGCTTTGTCTTATGATGAAAGAGAAAACCAACTACCCCAAGGACATTACATTCCGACATACGAAATTTCTATTCCCGAAAGACTTGCCTTTGCAAATGGAGAAAAAACATTACTTGAGATTTATGAACAATTATATA
>JABIDZ010000045.1 GCA_018651445.1 Candidatus Iainarchaeum sp.
CAAAAAGCAAAGAAAGTTTTAGGACCGAAAGTTAAAGACGAAGAAAATGTTGAACGATTTTTAGCTAACAAGAAAAAAGTTCTTTCAGGCCCCCGAATTGAAAAAGGACGAGTTATTATTGAAATAGAAAGAAAAGAAGTTCGAGCAGAACGCATCTTGAAAAAGTTTTTAAAATCTACAAAAAAAGGAGAACGAAACGCAATTAGGAAAAGTTTGAAACGACCAAACGTTCTTTCTGAGAAAGACTTGTTAAAAATCTACAAAGGAGAATTCGCAGAATTCTTTACACATTACCTAGAAGGAAAAGAAAGTTTTGAGTGAGAACATGGGCAGACCAAGACAAAGAAGAACTGACCGAAGAAAAGCTAATCAAGTACATTACGAAGGTGAAGGTTTTTACAGTAAAGAAAGTGAAGGATATCAAAAACGGGATCCGCATCGAATGCCAAAAGACGCGCTTAAACGTAATCCACACGCTCCAAAAAAGCGACAAGGCCTGGGCAACCCCCTAGGCGAGGGACTCCCAAGAATGAGACCAATAAAATGGCGTAGGAAAAAAGCGCAATGGGCTGCAAACCGCACAATATTAAGTGAAATTCTCCCACAACTTTTTTCAAAACATTCTATGGAATTTTTTAATAACCTCCCAAGTCTTGGCGGCGGGAGAGAAGGAACCGTGCGCATAGCTAAATTAGCAAAACCTATTGTAACTGCCAATGGAAATAGGATTACCTCCGTAGCTATAAAAAAATTTGAGAAAGGTGCCAAAGCTGGTGCAGAAACACAGGCCCGAACATTATATAGTTTACATAAATTAATGCGGTATTTTGTTGAACATGGTGTGTTACCTAAACCACCATTTAACCTAAGCGTGATTGAAACAATAACACACCACGGAAATTTTTTAATAATGCTTAATTTATCGGGCAAGAGACATGTTACTGCAGAAAGAACAAACATGCGAGATCGTGATGTATTATACAACTACCTCTCACACCTTTGCAAAACTGTAACTTTTGCAGAAACTAGATTACTGCGTGAAATGCAACGTGCCGGTCTAGAATTACCAAATCTAGATTTAAAAGCCGATAATCTTATTTGTACTCTTGATCCACAAGGAAATATTCGAAAAGCACGAATACTTGATCAATCAGCAAAATCAAGAGTTCGCCGATATAGGAATAAATCTTTGCGAATTTTAAATCGAGCCGCGTGGAAACTACCTCAAAGAAAGCATTAAAAAAACCTTTTTAGGAAAACTAAATATGTTTCCAGGAGAATTTGAGACTCTTTTTCGAGAAATGGCTAATATATTTACTTTAGAAACAATTGCTAAAAAGATGGATCTTGAAGGAGATTATCCTAAACGAAATCCACATAGCCCTATTTGGGACACCATCGACACATTATATGATTGCGAGTATGTTGATGTTGGAAATGGAAAATATGTTTCTTGTCAATTATTTTTCAAAAAAACTGTTCGAATTCTTTTCTACACTTTGATGATTGAACTCGAAGGAAGATTATTTAGAATTCATGAATGGAACGGAAAATCACTTGATGAATTGAATGAAGCTAATTTGAATGTATTAATAAAAGAACTTGTAGACTCTGAATTAATCGACAAACAAATCGAATATGATTCACGAACCGAATTCAAAAAAGATTTGAAAGCAGTAAGTTCTTTTAGAAATGTTATCATGCATGTTAACAAAAAGTTAGAACAAACAGTTGATGTTAAAACCGTTGTACAAAGAAAGAAACAAATGTTGAAGTTATTACTCGCTTTACAACAAATTCTTGATCATATGTACTCTAAGCGAAAGATTAATTAGATATAATCAAAAAGAATTGACTATTACTTCGAGTGAAATTATCTTCTTCGTTTCTGTGTTGGTTTAGGTGCATAAGTACCTTTCTTTGTTGGTACAAGATCTGCAGATTCATAAGCTTTGGCAACAACGCGTCTTTGTCTCGGCAAATCTTTTTTATTTGTCGTCATAGCATAACGTTTTGGTAAAATTCCAGAAATTGGCACGTTATGTTTTCTAGCAATTGCTACAAAAGCCTGCGCTAAAAAGCCTCTCCAATTTTCACCCAATTCATTTGTTAAACGCGAATATTGTGTCGCATGCACTCTTTTTCGCTTAGCAAATTCTTTTGCAGTTTCTTTTGAACCCTGCTTCACTTTTACGCCTTGGAAATTACACATTCGCATATGCACCTTGCCTCCTTTAAAATAAAAAAAGCCACCACTAGTTGCAACTCGTTGCCCAGCTTTATTTAATATTTCTATTCCCAGCGGAACATCCATGTGCGGAAACAACATTTTGCGAAACGTGAAATCACCAAATTGCTTTGGTCTAGCTCGACCCCATGTTTTTGTAAAACGAGTAAAAAGACTAAATGACTTTGTTAAGTCTACAAACGACAAACTTTCTCCACGCGTTCGAAGAAGCTCCTTAAAAAAGTTATGTGAACTATACGCAGCTATGTCAACAGGAATTCTACGCGCTTGCGCATATTTATGGATTAACCCATTAACTAGTTTTAATCGCCGACTCATTTCTTCGCTAAATTTTTCGTTTGTAATTACGTGTTGTTCATTAAAAATACTATCCGCCATATCGTCACAAATGCTAGATAATGTCCCCGCATGCTTTATCGCATCA
>JABIDZ010000044.1 GCA_018651445.1 Candidatus Iainarchaeum sp.
CCAAGTGCTTTAAACGAATTAATTAAATCTGTTCTATTTTCTCCACTCATTTCTCTTTCTTGTTTCAATGTTTTTCGTGAAACGCGAATCAAAGGAGCAATTCTTTCAAGTAATTCAAAAGACGGAAAGAATACGATTGTGTTACCTGGAATCAATGGAATGGTTTTGTTTATTTGTTCTGCAATTAAAGCGAATTGTTCTGCATTTCTTTCAGTGTATTTAGTAGTTGTTTTATCTACAAATAGATTTAATCGATTTTCTTTTGGAAAAGGACTCGAATATTCTTTTGTAATTGCGTTTTTTATTCCAAGAACATCTTTGTACATTTCAAGTGGTAATAAAGTTCCTGACATTAGCACCCCGGAGTGAACATTGTTTAATACGTCTCCTGAGAAGAGTGATACGTCCATTGGAATCATGGTTATTCCAATAGAAGCTTTTCTATCAATCAAATGGAGTGTGTGTTCTTTTTCTATTAAAAAGATTTCTATAAATAAAAGTATTCTTGCTAGAAAACAATTCTCTTTTTTTCGTTTAGCCAAAAACTTTGTGCTTGCTTCTTGTACTCCTTCAAAGTTTTCTTTGCACATTTTTTTTAAGAAACTCATGTCGCTTTTTTCTAGTTTTGCCTCAGAATCGCTTAAGGAAAGTCTTTTTCCTAAGGAAAGAATCTCTTTCCCCATATCTTTTAAGAATAATTCTACTTCAAAGGCTCCAACAGACTTAGCTTCTTTTGTGGCACGTTCTATCGCGTTTATATCAATACTAATCGAATACATTCCCCTAATTCGTTCAGCCAGGTTATGTGCTTCGTCAACAACTACAATACATTCATCTATAGACACTTTTGCTTGTGCAAAAATGGTTTCGCGAATCATTTCATCAAACACATGTGCGTAATCTGCGATAATAACATCTGCTTTCTCACATTGTTCAAGTAGTATCTCATAAGGACACAAGTCTTTGATAAAACACGCTTCTTTCATTTCAAGATGTGGGATATTGAATTGCCCTAAAGTAGATGCTTTCTTCCTCGCCGCAATTGCTTTTTGTTTGTAGGTTTTTCCTTTTACGTTGTTATAATATTTACATAATTTTTCTTTCTTTTTTTTGCTACACCCATCATAGAAGCCACTTTTTACATTTGAAAGAAATGGATCTAAACAAAGCGTTCTTTTTCCAACTAAATCAACTGCTTTTATTCCTAAATCAAATTTTTTGTTCATCAAATTAATTGTTTCAAGAACGATTGCGTGTTGAGATATTTTGGGAGTTAAAAAAAAGACTTTTTTCTTGTTTTCTAGCGCATAACTAATTATAGGTGCTAGCGAAGAAACGGTTTTTCCAAGACCCGTTGGAGCATGTGCTAACAAAACTTTTCCATTAATTGTAGCTTGTGAGATGTCCTGTATTAACGTAGTTTGTTCTCCACGAACAACTTCATACGGAAAAAACACTTTCATAAAAGAAAGAAATCAAGGCAAGGTTATAATACTTGCTCAAGGATGATGCCATAACTGCATCCATTTTATTCAATTCTTAGAGCCATTCGCTTAGTTTTTTTACCTAAGATATAATCATAATTTTTTTCAAAGTGTTCGATCGCAGTAACAACAATTGGTTGTTCTCCTGGTTGAATATTCATTCTTGGAAAAATATATAAGTATTCTCGAATTCTTTCTCCCGGTTGCATTTCTCCAAAACGTCTAGTGATTGCGTTTTGTCTCCCTTGTTTGTCAAATGCTATTTGATTACCTAAAATAAGGTCACAAGAAATAGTTCTTGGTTTATCTGCGTCGTTTGTTATTTCAACCGTGAATTCAATTCCGCGTTTATCTCCAATTCTTAATCGGAACGGACTTAATTCTGTTTTAATATCAACCAATCACAACACCTCACAACTATATACCCTCCTTTAAGAAGTTCTTAAAAAACTAGTGTTATGTATAAGAATATCGCAACAAACCTTAAATACTACTTCGAATAATCTATTTCCAAAAGAAAAAGAGTCTTTCTTAGATAAATGTGATATTATGATCCCTGAAGCAGAACTAGTTAGAAAAGAATTCACTGTGTGTGAAATAGATTTTCCTGAATCGATTACTCTAACAAAGAACTCTTTGCTTCGATGGTGTTCTCTTTCGCTTGGTTTAATCTCAAAAAACGAAACAAGAGACAAAGCATTCCTAGTTCTTGACGCATTATTTACTCTTCTTTTTACTAAAAAACAACCCCCTACAACTCTCGATATACAATCTCAAATCAAATCAAAAACAAAGGTTGAAATGAGTGAAAAGCTGATTCGTTTTCACCTAAACAAGTTAATCGAACTAGGAATACTTGAGCGAAAAACAAACAAGTATTACATCAATCCTTCTCCTAATTCAGAGAAACGAAATTCTTTAGCCGAAAGTTATTCTGCGTGGGTCGCAAAACAAATCGAGGCAGAAATGACTAAAACAAAAAACGCTCTTGAAAAACTACAAGCTAAATACGAGAAATGATTGGTGCCGGCACTGACCCCTCAGAGCGTTTAAAAACAATCAAAACGCAATCTAAACATGGAAGCAGAAAAAGCACTAGCCGTATTTGAAGGAAAAAAGATTCGAAAAACCTGGTTTAATGAAGAATGGTGGTTTGTAGCACAAGACATTATTGTTGCACTAACCAATTCTACTGACCCTAAAGGATACTTGAAGGACATGCGTCGAAGGGACGAAGTTTTTGCCAAAGGGTGGGTTCAAATTGCCACCCCCCTTCCAATAAAGACCTCGGGTGGAAATCAACAAATGAGTTGTGTTAGCACTAAAGGTGCTTTGAGACTAGTCCAATCAGTCCCGTCAAAAAAAGCTGAACCATTTAAATTATGGCTAGCAAAAGTTGGTTATGAACGAATACAAGAAATCCAAACCCCCGAGTTAGCACAAGAACGAATGAAATTATTATATGATAAAAAAGGCTATTCAAAACAATGGATTGACAAGAGATTACGCGGAATTGCAATTAGACAAGATTTAACTGACGAATGGAAACAAAGAGGTGCAGAACGAGAAAAAGATTTTGCAATTCTAACAGCAGAAATTAGTAAAGCAACTTTTGATATGACTCCGAATCAATACAAAAAGCATAAATCATTAACAACACAAAACCTTCGCGACCATATGGATGATATTGAGTTAGTTCTCACAATGCTTGGCGAAGCTACAACAACAAGAATTACTCAAACAAGAGATTCACAAGAATTTCCTGAATTAAACGAAGATTCGATAGACGGCGGAACAATCGCAGGAACAACAAGAAAAAACATTGAACAAAAAATTGGTAAAAGCGTTATAAGAAAAGAGAATTATTTAAAAACTCCTGAAAAGATAAAACGATTAGAAAGTAAGTAACTTTATCTCAATCGAACTGAATCAAGTACTCTTATAGAAGTTGATGTGATTGCAAATCTTTTTGCAATTGATTTTGAAAACTCAATTGATCTTTGTGGATCACCGTGATTCACAATAACTTTCTTTGGTTTTGGTTTTAGCGATCCAACATAGTTCATTAGTTGATTGTAATCTGCGTGTCCAGAGAAACCATCTATTGTATCAATCTTCATTTTAACATCGAGTTTTTTTGTTTTGCCTCGCGCATCAGTAACAGGCATTGTTTTTAGTCCTTGTTGTAATTGTCTACCAAGTGTTCCTTGTGCTAAATAACCAACAAATAACAAAGTGTTTGAAGGGTTTTCCGCCATCTTGTGGAAATAATCTATTACTGGCCCACCACTCATCATTCCAGAAGTTGATAGGATTATTGAACCCGGTTCTTTAATGATTTTGTCGCGATTCTCTCGAGTAGCTTCATGGAAAATTGGGGAGTCAAAAGGAGAATCGTTTGTTAGAATTCTTCTCTCAAGACTCTTTCGTAGATACTCAGGATAAGCTGTGTGTATTGCACTAGCTTCTCGAACCATTCCATCAACATAAACTTTGTTTTTCTCAAGCAAACCTTTTTTGTAAAAGCTTTCAAGAACCATCATTATTTCTTGTCCTCGCCCAACTCCAAAAACTGGAACCAAAATACTTCCTGCAAAATCATTTGTTTCTTTTATAAGATCAGCAAATTGTTGTTCTGCTTCTTGACGAGGAGTTTGCAGTGCATCCTTTGAACCATAAGTTGATTCAACCATCAATGTTTCTATTCTAGGATAACGAATATC
>JABIDZ010000057.1 GCA_018651445.1 Candidatus Iainarchaeum sp.
CCGATTTATCAATGCGCTTCCACCAGTTAAATCATCTATTTTTATCCACGCACTGATTGAATACGGCAAGTCTGAACCGTCAGAAAAAGTCCAATTATCATTATCTGCAAGTGATGCCCAATCATTTGAACCATCTAACTCAAGTGCATTTGTTTTCCATAACCCATTTGAAAATTCATCCCCATCACTATATCCAATAGTAAAATCATATCCGTTACCGCTAGAATCCGCAATATTAGTTCCACTTGATTCATTGAAATGGTATAAGCCTAACAACTTGTCTGCTTGTACTGCATAATCATTAGCTATTTCGCCCCACCCATTATTTCCTGCGGTTCGTGCAAACCCACCGTTCCAATCAAGTGCACCCGTTGGCGTCCAAAAAGAATTGTTTCTTGATTCAATCCAAACAGGGCCATTATAATCAAAAAAATGATTTAAATCGCTAGATGCTATTCCGCGTATATATGATGTTGAAGACACGTTTAATGCCAAAAATAGTAAACAAAGTATGCTTGCGCCGATCCAAAATTTTTTGTGCACCCTAAAACCCCTCAAATGCTGTTAATATAACTTAATCTAAGTTTATATACTTTACGAGAAGAAAAAAGTGCATTAAAAAATAGTTAAAAAAAATAAAAAAACTGGATGAAATTTTACAAAACTTATTTTTGTAATTGTGACGCGATTTTGTCTTTTAAAACAACTAAAAATTCATCTATTTTTTCGCTAGGAATTTTACAGCCCGCCGCTATTGAATTATGAACAATGAATCCATTTGCCATAAAATTATGTATTTTTGGAATGGATAAGTCATACAAAACCATTTCTTTTTTTCGGGTCGTTTTCTTTTTGATTTCATAGAATTTGAAGTTTCCCTTGAAACACAAAGTATCAAATTTTTTCACAATGTCAACTGCTTTTTTGTCAATACTCTTCTGGTTTTTCAGTATCACCTGAATAAAATGTCTTTTTAATGTTAAGTAATTCATTCGTTTTGTTCTTGTTCTTTTGTACATGATTTGTGAATCGAATATGCTCCGATCTATATTATACTTTCTTACAAATTCTCTCAACATACCATATGTAATTGGTGAAAAAATACTAGAATTTCGTTTTTTCAATGATTGTTTTTCAAGTATTTGTTTCAATGTTAACTCCTTTTGAGATCCTTTTGTGAAACCAATTTTTTGTGCAAATAGTTTTAAAGAATCAAAGTCGGTTATATCTAAACGATAAGACTTTTTTTTCCTCCAGTTTTTTTTAGAGGGCTTTGTGCTTCTTCTAAGCCCAGAAAGGATTCCAAAGCGCAATAATAACAATTGGCATTGTTTTAGTAAATGTTTATCTACCAGATCCAAATGCACAAATCTGTTAAATACGCCTCCGTCCGCATCAAATAATCCTCTCAAATAGCTTGCAACCATTTTGTTATTTGCTTGCATTATTTTTTCCGGAGCTTTTAATGAACCGGTCAATAATTTAGTTTCAGGAAAATTATTTTCAAAAAAACGACACAAATCAGCTGAATATACCCTAACTTTTTCGTATGTTTTCATATCAACAAACACAGACTTTAAATTAAAATTTCTTGATATGCATCTAGCAAACTGATTTAATATTTTTTTACTTGGTTCCTTACATTCAATTCTTTTTTTACCTATGTGCCCGTCGCCCTGAATATATCCAATAAGCCAAGCAATGTCTTCATTTAATATTTTAACATTACATACAAATCGCCTTTTTGTAAATTTCGATAAAAATGCGTTTATGTTAATATTCAACTCTTTTAAATAATCAAACAAACAATTTTCCTTTATTCTATGACTATGTAATAATTCAAAGTCTCTTAGGTTTCCAATGGATTGGGTTCCCAATCGCAGTTTTGAATGTAATTGTCTCCGAGTAAGCCCTTTTTTCAGTCGCATAGTTCTGAATTTTATTATACCTTCTTCCTTAAGATATATGAATGGGTTGTTAGTCAAGGGTATTTCTCTACCTTTAAATATAATCTTTTTTACCCCTAAAATAAAATCAGTTTCCTTTAATTCCCTTGCTTTCACTTCAACAACTTCAAAGTTCTCATATTTGAAAAATCGGTGGTCTGCCGAAGCCGAGATATTATACGTCGGTGTTTTAATCAACATAATTTTGCTTTTCTTTTTTTTAAATACAATATCACATTGTGATTTAATCAACCGATTTCCTTCTCTACTTAGTACTAAATCAGTTGGTTTAATTCTAGAAATTTCACAAATTACTCCGTCCTTTTTTTGTATTAACGTATCTGGATGCAAACAATGCCCGCCACCTTCTACTCCATCCATTTCTTTTGAAATGTCTTTGAATGCTTGCCCTAGGTTTAATCCATTTCTAAGCAAGAGTGAAGTACCTCTTCCAGACGCCTTTATTGTTCCATCGTTGTTTCGTGCTAACGCAATAATTGGTTTGTCTTCGTTTATTGCAGAACCATATAACATTCCCGCAATAATTCCTACTAGCGAATCCTCAATTTCGTTTTTTGAATCAAAAAAATA
>JABIDZ010000035.1 GCA_018651445.1 Candidatus Iainarchaeum sp.
AAACGGTAGGAACGCAGCCATATATTTTGGGAAACGATATGATGAGGGAATGGAAAAAAGATATTGTAAAAAAGCAAGTATCGAAAGTATTGCAAAGAACCTTGTTTTTTTGTTTTTCAAACCAAACAAAAACATTGCAGTAAGCGGTAAAGTAATCCAAAGAAGATTTTGTTTCAAGCCCGCGTATAGGATAGTAACTATTTTGTCATACAAACTAAAACCAGAGTTAACAAGAATTTGTCGTAATAGGTATTCAAAGATTGCAATTCCGGGATAGTTAAAAACCGCGCTAATTCCTAGCCAACTAACCACAAAAATAATTATTCCCAAAATTATTTGGGCGGTTCGTTCCAAAAACTTTTTTCTCTGAAGTATTTGTTGGATGATTACTCCGCCAAGAACAACAAAAATAATTGTAAACTTCATCCAGAGTACGATTGCAGTACTAATTGCAACTGAGAGTCTTTCGTGAGTTTTATTTTTGAATTCTTTTGTGAAAATAAAGCCTAGTAATAGTAATGCAGTTGAAAGAATTGTATTATCGATGTCTAATAACAAAGTGCCTTGTAATGCCAAAGGATTTATTGCATATAATAACGGGGCAATATAGGATAGTTCTTTTCGCTTGAACAATTTCTTACTAATTAAATGGATCAATAGTATGTTCAACAAGAAAAATGGGATTCCTGAAAAGCGAATGAATTGTTCAGGGATTAAAAAGATAAAAAATGCGAGGTAATAGATGTATGTTGTAGTGTGTCCTGCAAATAATTCGGGCGCGAAGTTATCACAAAACTGAACTAGGGGTGTGCCAACACTCAAAACCGATTTAGCAGTATCTAAATACCAGTATTCATCTGCAACAACAAATTTTCCAGTTTGAAAACTAATAAGTATTAACGAAACAATTATTAGAATCACAAGGATTCTTTTCAGAGTGAATATTTCTTTGATTTTTTTATTCAATTTAACCACATTAATTCCATTGGATTATTAAAAAACCATTATTTATATCTATTTGTGTCGCGCTTGTACCAATTCTATTAAAAAGGTCCATTTACTAAATTATTTTGTTAGTATTTAGAGTGAGCAAAATGGAAAAACCAAAAATAATTATTCTTGCCGGCGGAAAGGGAACACGATTATACCCGCTTACAAAAACTGTTCCCAAGCCGTTAGTGCCACTTAATGGAAAACCCGTTATTGAGTATTTAATGAATTTATTTGCGAAACAAGGATATGTTGATTTTGTTGTAAGTACCGGTTATAAAACCGAATTAGTAGAAGAAGAAGTCAAAAAGTTTTCAAAAGACTCGTGGAATGTTGAATTTGTTAATTCGCCAGTGGGTGTGTCTTTTGTTAAATTGATTACAGATGCATATGTCAAATGTGGTGAGAGATTTATTGTTTGTTATGGTGACACTGTTGCAGATGTAGATATTGCAGAACTTTTAAAATTTCATGAAACAAATAATGCGAGTGTTACAAATGTTCTTTCACAAATGCAAAGTCCTTTTGGTTTAATGGAAACTAGCGAAGGACTAGTAACATCATATGAGGAAAAACCTCTTTTACCCTATTGGTTTAATATTGGTTTTTTTGTTTTTGAAAAAGAGGTCATTGCAAAGAACAAAGACATGGATTGGATTCAATTTTTGAAAAAAATGGTTGCTGAGAAGAAACTGTTTGCCTTGAAGCACAGAGGGCATCATATAACATTTAATAATTCAAGCGAACGCAAACAAGCCGAAAAGCAGATAAACGTTTTTAGTCATGTTTGTGAATAAGAGGAAGTGAAAATATGGGATATTATAAAGGAAAAAAAGTTCTAGTTACTGGCGGTTCAGGATTTATTGGATCGCATTTAGTGCGACGTTTGGTTAGCGAGGGTGCAGATGTTTCAATAATGGTTCGTTATCAAGAAAAAATTGATAATGTTAGAATGAGCGGAATTTGGGACAAGTTAAATCTTATAGAAGCAGATGTTAGAAATCTAGATACTATGCAAGCTGTAAAAGATCTTGCGCCACAAGTAATATTTCATTTAGCTGCGTTTAATCACGTTGGGAGAAGTTTTTCTTGTGTTCAAGAATGTTTTGATGTTAATGCGAGAGGAACTGCAAATCTTTTGGATGCTTATGATGGTTATGAAAAATTTGTTTATACGTCTACTAGTGAAATTTATGGTTTGCAGGACAGCGTTCCATTTGTAGAAACAATGATGCCTGCACCACAAAGCCCGTATTCAGTTACAAAATATACTGGAGAATTATATGCTTTGATGAAACAAAGACAAAAAGATTTACCGATTGCAGTAATTAGGCCGTTTAATGTGTTCGGGCCATATCAAACTCCGTCAGCGGTTATTATGAATTTTATTAGAATGGCATTGAATGGAGAACGACTTTCAACGGACAAAGGCGAACAAACTAGAGAGTTTAATTTTATCGACAATACTGTTGATGGATTTTTGCTAGTTGGTGAAAAAGACGAAGCTATTGGTAAGTATATTAATGTTGGTGGCGGAGAAGACTTTGAAATTTCTATTGCAGATCTGGCTAGAAAAGTTGTTGAGTTTTCAGGATCAAAATCCGAACTTGGAATTGGAGATAAACCTTATCGCGAAAATGAGATTTGGAGAATGTATTCTGATTCGTCAAAAGCAAAAGAACTCTTAGGTTGGGAACCAAAGATATCTTTTGATGATGGTTTAAAGAAAACAATCGATTGGTTTAGAAAGTATCGGGAAGAATTTGAAAACAAAGATAAACATCTAAGTAATCTTTAATCCTTTTCAAGCATTCCTTTTATTATTCCAAGTGGCCAGATTAACGCTCTTATCCACGAGGCTAAACTGATTAATACGCAATTCCAAATAGATACTTTTCCAATTGCACCATTAATAAACAAGAATTTTCCAAACAAAGCTAAATACAATAGGATAAATGAAACGGGTAACCACAACAAGAAAGACAAATTCCATGCTCCAAGAACGATTGCCGCTAATTCACTCAACCAAAACAAACTAAACAACGCTAATCTTTTTTTCGGCAAGCTTTCAGGATGATTTTTATAAATACTTTTTGCATCGTGTTTTCCAAAGAAATAATTTCTTTTTACAGTATTCCAAAATGTTCTTGGGGGGCCCTTGTGATATCGAATTGCTTTCTCAGCAAGCATGATTTTGTAACCAGCTTTCAAAACGCGTTTGCCAAGTTCTCCATCTTCTAACCACACGTCTTTGAAGCCACCAACTTTTGTAAGAACACTTGTTTTGTATGCCCAAGCAAGAAATGGTTTGTAATTATTATCTATTCTAAAAGAGTAAAATGCATCCAAGCTTTTTGTGTATGCGTTATCTGGTTTCCACACATGGATTCTATCAATTACTCCGTCTGCACCGTCATCAAATTTCTTCAAAATCTCTTTTGCCCAGTCTTTGTTAACAATCATGTCGCTGTCAAGATAAGCAACAATATTTCCTTTTGCTTTTCTCCAACCAAAATCACGACCAAGTCCGCGACTCAAATGCTTTGTTGTAATAACTGTTGCGCCGGCTTTTTTTGCAACCGCTGCACTTTTGTCTGTGCTTGCATCATCTATAACAAGTATTTCAAAAGGTTTAACACTCATTTTTTTTAGCGAAGCAATGCATGAGGGTAAATCTTTTTCTTCGTTTCGAGCATTTAAGATAACTGATAACTTGTATTTCATAAAGAAGAGTATTTTTCTTTTCATTTTAAATGTATTGGTTCATTCCGTTCGTTTTATTTAATGCTAATTGTGTACTCTTAATATTAAAATATTAATTAGATGTGTGAGCAGATAGAATTTTTGTGCCTAAGTTAATTTTTTAACAACCCAATCAATAACACCAAATCTTTGTAACATGCTTATAATAAACACTATTGTTATAATCGCCGGCACGACATATAAAAGAAAAAAACTATACATGCATATCCATGTAGGTGCTGTTAACTGACAGAGGGATGTATGGAAAGCTTCCTTAATTATGGGTGTAATATAAAATGCGGTAATTATTCCTGTAATAACATCGCTCAAATTTCTTTTCTTTCCCATAAATACATTTTTCTTCAGGACCTTTTTAAATCAACTGGTACAGGCGGAATAGCGAAAAGAAGCAGAGGTTGAAAGGAGGACGTCGACTGGTTTTTTGTTCCACAACGCTTATTAAGGCTTTAAACAAAATCTTTGGTATGAAAGTTCTACGAATTTGTCCAAATACAAACATGGGTTTGGGTAAGAATATAACTCCGTTTTCAAAAGCACTTGCTAAACAAGGAGTCAAACAAAAGATTCTTTCAGAAGGAATTGATTTTACTTCAAAAGCGCCATTTAGTATCTTTCGAGCAGGCTTCCACGCCGTAAAAGAAACTAATCTAGAAGAATTTGACTTAGTACATATCCACAACCCAAGTTATTGGGGTGCGTTAATCAAAGCACGAAATAGAGCCCCAACAACTGTAACTTTTCACGGTTCGCTTTATTATACAATAAAAAGTTTCTGGATTGGCAACATAAAGCAGAATATTTATTATTTATTCAATGGACTAATTTGTTTATTTCTAGCAAACAAAGTTATTTTTGTTAACAAAAAAGATCAGTTATTTTTTTCAAAAATATTTAGAAAGAAATGTGTTTTCTTACCTACGGGAATTGACAAAAAGATTTTCAATTCAAAAAAGAAAGCAACAAAGAAATACGATTTGATTTTTGTTGGGCGAGATACACCAAACAAAAGAGTTTCTGAGGTTCGAAAGATTGAAAAAAGATTCAATTTGAAAACAAAATATGTTCTTGGAGATTCAAAATTCTCACAAAAACAATTAGCACAACTATATCACGAATCAAAATTTATTGTCTTACCATCTTTCTCCGAAGGTTTGTCAAAAGTAATTCTTGAAGCAGTTGCATGCGGTTGCTATCCGATTATAAGTGATTGTAGCAAAGATAGTTTAACCGAACTAAATATTCCTTGGATTGATTTTAAACAATTAAATGAGAAAAACCTAAACGCCATAAAACTAATTCGAAATAATTTATCAAATGTGCTTTGGGATACAATTGCAAAACAAACGATTGGAGAATATTCGTCGCTGCAAAAAACAATTTTTGAACCAAATCAAAAAGTTTTGATTATAGAACCACATAACGATGATGCTTTGCTTTCGCTAGGAGGAACTATGCTGAATTCGAGGGCAATCGATTTCACAATCCTAAGCATTGTTTCAAACAACAACAACGGTACAACAAAATTTGCGTCTTTGCAAGACAATGTTAAATCAATTCAATGGAAAATGAAAAATATTCACAACAACGAAAGTGAAAATAAGTTCTATAAAATAAATAAAGTTACAAAACAACAATTAGAAAACAAAATAAAAAAGATTTCAAAGAACTTTGGTGTTGTTTTGCTTCCACTCGGATTATACAATCCACTTCATAAACTAATTTCAAAGCTAGATCTAAAACAATCGAAGCAAAAAGTCTTTTTCTATAGGGATATTCCATATCACTTGTTTAGTACGGGAAAACAAGAATATTCTGCTAAGAAAAAACAATTTGAAATCAAACGAATTGGCGTGTCCAACAAGATTGATCAAAAGGTTTTTTTTCTTTCAAAGTTCTTTGGAAAAGATGTTAAAGAGTTTGTTGAAAATGGGCCAGGAAAATGTGTGGCTCATACAAAATGTGAGTTGTTTTTTAACTGTGATAAAAAATAACTTTGTTATCGTTTTTATGCAAAACTTCTTTTGAATAACAAAGTTAGTATTTTTGTATCATCCAAATTCTTATTTTTCAAAATGTGTTTGTCTAATAGCGGAGTGATTATTAGAATATACCCGGTTACGGTTGTAAGATGGAGGAGTGTAAATGGAATCTGGCCAATAAAAGCTTGTGGAAATGACATCCCAAACATAAAAGGCGCCGCAATTACGCCTGTAACAAGATCAAATATTAGTACTCCAAGCACTCCTGAACCAAGATATCTTTTCATATCAACTTTTTTCATCTTTTTATATAAAAGATAAAACGATAATCCAAGACAACCATATGTTGCAGCGGTTATTAATGTCCAAATTCCAAGACCGGATGTAAATAAATCAAAAGAAACCATGGTTACAATTGGAAAAAGAACTGAAACATAAACTTTTTCTTGTTTAGAAAAAGGTAACATCATTCCCATAATTGGATCATTATTTGGAATAAACCGTAGTATTCTAATCGCATTTGCAAAGAAAACGGATATCAAAAATTTGAATACGCCAACAGACATATGAATCTAAAAGATAACCAAATATTTAAATGAATCGGTGTTTATTTAAAAATTCTCAAAGTTTATTTCTTCAATTATCCATTTAATTCCAAGTTTTCAATGAGTTATAAAGTTTCTATTTGTAATCGGAAAACATTTATTTTTATATGCTTTCTATTTGTATCTGTTATGAAAATTGTTTTGCTGGATCCTGTCGGGAGCGGGATTCCTCATTTGGGATTACTTTTTTTATCTGCCGCACTTAAGCAAGCAGGTTTTAAAGACACAACTTTTTGTTCTATAGATGCGGCGTCTAACTCTTTTGAAAGAAGTGAAGAATTTTTTTTAAAACAACTTGAAGAAAAACCACTTGTTCTGATAACTGCAACTGTGCCAATATGGGTTGATGCAGTAAAGTATGCAAAAATTGCAAAAGAAAAAGGGTGTTTTGTAATTGTAGGCGGGCCAGCACCAACAACATTTGGAAAAAAGATTCTTGAAAAATATAGTTTTATTGATGTGGTTGTTAAGGGCGAAGGCGAGCTTATTATCGGCGATATTGCAAAAGCAACTACAAAGAATGATTTTACCGGAATTCGCGGGGTTATTTGGAAAAAAGACGGGACAATTATTGAAAATGAAGAAAATACTTTGATTAGGGATTTGGATTCATTACCTTTTCCAGATTATGCTGCACTTGATTTTAAAAGTTATCATGGGCCTTTTGCATTTTGTACAAGTCGCGGGTGTCCATATGGTTGTGAGTTTTGCTTTAAACCAATTCATGGACGAATGTTTCGTTCAATGAGTCCAGAAAGAGTTCTTGAACAAATGAAGTGGATAATAAAAACTTTCCCTGCGGAGTTTGAGAAGGTCAATAGGACAATTGGTTTCTCAGATGATATTTTTAACTTTGATATGGAACGGGCAGAAAAAATTGCGAAAATGATTATTGATCAAAAGCTTAATATAAAAATGGTTTCAGTTAATGGTTTTCATGTTCGACATACTAATGAAGCCTTTTTTCGCTTAATGAAAAAAGCGGGGTTTGTCGAGATTTGGTTTGGAATTGATGCGGGTTCTGAAGTTGTTTTGAAAAAC
>JABIDZ010000079.1 GCA_018651445.1 Candidatus Iainarchaeum sp.
AAAAAGTATTTTGATTTTGGTTTTAGGAGTAATCGCAAACAAGATTGTTTTCCCAAAATTATTTCGTGTTGCAGAACAAGAAAAAGAATTATTTTTACTTGCAAGTATTTCAACCGCCTTCGTATTTATTGGAATAAGTTTCATGCTCGAAATACCAATTAGTATTGGAGCATTCATTGCGGGTTTAGCATTAAGCACTTTACCTTATAACCTAGAAATCTTTTCTCAGATCAGAGCGTTACGAGATTTCTTTTTGACAATTTTCTTTGTTACTCTTGGAGCAGAACTAAGCTTTTCATTCGGAGGGCTACCAATTGCATTAATGGTAATAATTTTCTTATTGATTTTCCTAGCAAAACCGGTAATAATTTTCTTGCTAACCTTATTTTCTGGTTACGGAATCAAGAGTGGTGTTCGCGTAGGGATGGGCCTTGGGCAAGTCAGCGAATTTGGTTTTATTCTAGCCGCCATTGGTTTAACTACTATTGGTGCGAATGGTTTACCAATAATTGGCGAACAATTATTTTCTTTTTTAATAACTGCTATTGCGTTGTCAATGATTATTACTCCTTACTTAACTGCAGGATCTAGTAAAATTGCTAATTGGTTCTTTGACCAATCAGAAAAGATGCCGCCATATTTCCACAAAAAGTTTTTTACTAGAAAGATTCGCGAATTACAGAAATTCCCTAGCAAAAAAACTTTGAAAGATCATATATTAATTGTTGGTGGTGGAACTGTTGGGCGAGGACTAGCAAAAGCTTTGCATCATACACACCAAGTACTTGTAGTTGATCATGATCCCGAAGTTGTTAGGCAGGGTGTGCGAGATCACTTACCATATGTTTATGGAACTAGCGAACACGAAGCAGTTTGGGAGAAAGTTGATCTCAAAGACGCCAAACTAATGGTTTTGACTATTCTTGATCCAAAAGAAGCTTTGAAAATAATTCATCACGTAAAAAAGCTTTGTCCAACAATAAAGATTTTTGCGACAGCACATTATTTCCACGAAACCCTAGACTTTTACAAAGCAGGAGTAGACTTTGTTGCAATGCCTTCAATTATCGGGTCAAATATATTCTTACAAAACATTTCTACGTTCATTGAAACGGGTAAGTTATACCAAATACAAAATTTTAAGACCGAATACTTGCGATATCTTGAAGACCAAGTAGAAGAAGAGAAAAGATATAAGAAAGATTTGATTAGTTAAATAAAAAATTATTATTTTGACTTTTTCTTTCTTTCACGATATAATTCAATTAGTCCAGGAAGTCGCTGTCTAATATGCCTGAGTTCACGCAGATTAGTAATAACTGCAATTAATTCATCTCGAGACATAACTTGCACGCGTTTTCCACGACGATTAACTGTGTGTGCTCGACGAGCATATTCAATTAGATCAAAAACCGCAGTTAAATCCACATATAGTCTTCTCAAATATCCACCTTCGTTCATTGCAAACAAACGTGCGTCATTTTTATTTTCCGCAAGGGCAACTACTTCCGGCAACAATTTTTTATGTGCTTTTCTTAAATACTTCATCCCTCCAACTTCTCTTAGGTTTGATCCCATTTCCCTAACAATATCCCTGCTAAGTTCTCGTTGTAATTGTTGAAGATTCTCAAGTTGTTGCTGCCTCCCTTTTCTTCTTTTATGCGTTAATTTTTCCGCAACGATCGGCAAACTATCTTGAACTACATGTTCTTGTTCATGTGAAACCAATCCATCGCCATAGATATATGATCCTTTATGTAACTGTTTTTTATGCCACAAATTTTTTCGCATCATTATTGCTGGCGGGATTGTTGGGTAAACAAATGCAAATTGTGTTGGTCGTTTAAATTCAGTTTTCGACATAAACCTAAAAGCTTGATCTTCACCAAAAAGAAAAATCACTGAATTTTTAGTTGGGACCATTTCGACAACACCCACAACATCAGACCACCCCGTAACTTTTTTTAGAATTGATCTTGCACTCATCCCGCCAGAACTCTTAGTTAATACTCGACCAATATCTTTCTCAATTATTCCCCAAGCCGCATACTTTTTTTGGATTGCATTTCGTTTTTGCAAAAAAGACTTTAATGCTAATCTTGCTTCTTGTTTAGTCTTCGCACCTACCGATGCCCGGCCAATTAGAGAACGTACTTTTTCAACATTAATAGGTTGATTAAATTTAGCATCATGTACTTGTTGCACTAATCGCATTTGTAAATCAGTACCGTGCATTATTTCCGATACCAAGTTCTTCTTTGTTTTAGTATGATTTTCTACAGGCATATAAAATTTATATTAATCTCATTAATAAACTTTTTTAAACAAAGTCACTTCTTTAAAGCTAGTTTGATATCTTCATTAGTAATAGTTTTTCGCTTAGCATGTTTTGCAAATAACGCAGCTTGCTGGCTAATCCGAACACCTTCTTCGTCTAAGAACTCAGCTAATGCTTTTGAAGCACTCTCGCTAACGCGTAACCCCGAACCTTTTCGAATAATTCTTTCTGTTGCTGCAATTGCTATTTCTCCCATTAAACCACTTGTACAATAATAAAACTTTGACTAATAAAAAGATTACGTTTGCCGGCACCAACCCCAAGAAGCCTTTTTAAACATTCAAAAGCAATAGTGTAATATGAAAGAATTAGCTGTTTTTCAAGGAAAAGAAATTCGAAAAAAATGGTTTAAGGACGAATGGTGGTTTTCTGTTGTTGATATTGTCGAAGTGCTCACAGACAGCAAAAACTCTCGCAATTATTGGAATATGCTCAAGGTAAGAGAAAAAGCGAGTTCCGAAACGGAGTTGTACACATTCTGTGTACAACTGAAAATGCGATCATCCGATAATAAAATGTATAAAACCGACTGTACAAATACCGAAGGTGCTTTTCGAATAATTCAGTCAATCCCATCAAAAAAAGCCGAACCATTTAAGTTGTGGCTTGCAAAAACAGGTTATGAACGAGTACAAGAGATTAATGATCCTGAATTAGCACAAGACCGCGCAAAAAGTTATTACGAAATGAAGGGTTATCCAAAAATATGGATCGATAAAAGACTTCGAGGGATTGCAATCAGACAAGAATTAACAGATGAGTGGAAAGAAAGACAAATTAAAAATGAAAGCGAATTTGCAATTCTAACAAACGAGATAAGTAAAGCTACTTTTGGCAAAACTGTTGGAGAATACAAAAAATTCAAAGAACTGAAAAAGAAAAATCAGAATTTAAGAGATCGCATGACCGACTGGGAATTAATACTTACCATGGTTGGAGAAAAAGCAACAACAGACATAACAAAAATAAAAGATTCACGAGGATTGGGCGAATGTATATGTAGTGCAAACGAAGGCGGAACAATTGCAAGCAATACAAGAAAAGCTGTTGAAGAAAAAACGGGCAAATCAATAATTTCAAAAGAAAATTATTTACATTTAAATGAAAAGAAAAAATTAGTGAAGTAGTATGGCATTCATAAAACATGATTTGATCAAAAAAGATACTGTTGAAGCTAGGTTATACCAAGAACTAATTGTTACAAAGATTATTGAAAAAGGTAATTCTCTTGTAGTTGCACCTACTGCACTTGGAAAAACAATTGTTGCAGTGATGCTAGCCGCACACAAACTAAAAGAGAATAAAGAAAACAAAATTCTTTTTTTAGCACCAACCAAACCCTTAGCGGTACAACATGAAAAGAGTTTCAAAAAGTTTTTAGAAGTTGATGATGACCAAATCGTTTCAATTACTGGGACTACTAAACCAAGTGAACGCGAAAAGATTTACGATAGTGCAACTATCATTAATGCGACTCCACAAACAATCGAAAACGATTTGTTAAATGGGCGACTCAACCTAAAAAAGTTTGCTTTGGTTATTTTTGACGAAGCACATAGAGCTATCGGAGACTATGCTTATGTTTTTGTTAACTTACAATTACAAAAGCACAACCGAAATGCTTTGGTTGTTGCGCTAACTGCGAGTCCAGGTAGCAACGAAGAAAAAATACAAGATGTTTGTAGAAATCTTAGTATAAAAAATATTGAAATCAAGAATAATGAAGACGAAGATGTAAAACCATATGTAAACGAAATCGAAATTGATTGGGTTAGAGTAGAATTGCCAACTGAATTCCAAAAAATAAAGCTTTTGCTAGAAACTTTTCAGCGAGTTCAATTAAAATTTTTAAAATCAATTCACATTGCTAAAACAGAGAACAAAAACTATTACAATCGGATTCGTTTACTTGAAATGCAAGCAATGCTACGAAAAAGACTTAGTAGCGGGAATGCTAATCCTATTTTGTTTAGTGCGATTTCAAAGAGTGCAGCAATGCTAAAAGTGGCTCACGCAATAGAGTTACTTGACACACAAGGAATCGGTGCGTTGAATAATTATTGGGAAAAAGTACTCGAAGAAGGTGCGCGAGGAAAAAGCAAAGCTGCAAAAAACATTATCGCAAACGAAGATGTTAAACAAGCGATTCGCGAAACACGAGATCTGTTTGAAAAAAATATACAACACCCAAAATATGCTGAACTCAAAAAGATTATTCTTGAACAATTCAAAGCAAAACCAAAAAGCAAAATAATTGTTTTCAATCATTATCGAGATTCTATTAAAGAAGTCGTTAATTTTTTAAAAGACGAGAAAAAGATTAAAGCCACTAGATTTATTGGACAGGCAACTAAGGGTACTGAAAAAGGAATGAGTCAAAAAATACAACAACAAGTACTTGACGAATTACGAGAAGGAAAACATAATGTGCTAGTCGCTTCAAGCGTTGCAGAAGAAGGACTAGATATCCCTTCAGTAGAATTAGTTGTTTTCTTTGAACCAGTTCCAAGCGAAATAAGAACGATTCAACGAAGAGGACGAACAGGTCGATTTGGCAAAGGAAAAACTATCATTTTAATGGCTAAGGGCACTCGTGACGAAGCATTTTATTGGACGGCAAAAAACAAAGAAAAGAAAATGAAGACTACCTTAAACAGAATAAAGGGCACTCCGCTACCTGAACAAAGCACGCTACTAAACTTTTCAGAGAACGAAGCAGAAGAACGAATAATTGTTTTTGTTGATTCAAGAGAACAAGCGAGTAATGTAACAAAAAAACTATTTGATCGCGATGCAAAAGTAATTATGAAACAATTAACTGTTGGAGACTATGTTTTGAGTAAAGATGTTTGTGTTGAGCGAAAAAGTGTAGAAGATTTTTTGGCTTCGATGATTGATGGACGACTCTTCAATCAACTAGTTGACCTACGAGAAAATTATTCAAAACCGCTTGTTATACTCGAAGGAAATATTGATGAATTATTCACTTTAAGAAATATGCATCGCAATGCAATCATTGGTGCACTTACAAGTATCGCTCTTGATTACCAAATACCGATTATCAACACAAAAAATGTGGATGAAACTGCAGAGTACTTGTACTTGATTGCGAAGCGAGAACAATTTGGAAAGGATCGAGACATTCGATTGAGGATTGGAAGAAAAGGTTTGAGTGTTAGTGAACAACAAAGGTACATTGTAGAAGGCTTTCCGTTGGTTGGGCCACTCTTAGCAAGAAATTTGTTAAAAGAATTTGGCAGTGTAAAAGGAATTATCGATGCGGATGAGAAAGACTTGCAAAACGTTGAGAATTTGGGAAAAGTAAAAGCTAAGAAAATCAAAAAGATCTTAGAAGCAAAGTTCAAAGAAGAAAAAGACAAAGAAGCTGGATTGAATTTACCAAGAAAAGACGATTAAATTTAATATTCATTTATGGCAGTTGGAGGTAGAATTGCTTGACATAATAATGCCAGAAAAACCCAAATAAAGAAAGTAGCCGCAGTAAGTAGAATCAAATCAAAATAAATAAGATGTAAAAACAAAGATATCACACAAATAGAAACTATCGATAAATAAAAATAAAACAATCTTGGATTTTTCTCAACACTAAGCACCATCAAATTCATATGTGCAAACGAAACTGCCACAAAACTTTTTCGAAAAAATCCATTTAGAATAAAATAACCAAAAATAATTAATAAAAGGAAAATTGGAAAATCCAGTTGAAATAGAAAAGCTCTTGATATATCTTTCAATCCAAGAGATTTCACTATTAAAAAATAAGATATTGGAAAAAATAAAATTGGTAAGTTAAACAATATTCCTTTCCAAATATTCCCCATTTAATCACTTATTGACATTTTCCAACAAGGTCAAAAACTTTTTCTTGAGAAATATTAGTTTCACCTTGAGAGCTATATACAATACTAATTTTGTCTTTGCTAATGCTAAATTCTGTTCCGCTCAAACAAGGACTTCCCATTGCAATAGACACAATTTTTCTTTGCCCGGCAGTTAAAGTAATGTTATCAGTAATAGTACTCACATAGTCAAGATCACGTATCTCAAAACTATCTATTGTTACAGTATAAGCAGAATTATTCATAACAGAAATATCAAGCGTGTTTCCTGAATAACTATAATCGACTATTGCAATTGGAGCTACCATCTTCCAGTTTTGTTTAGACATTGATGATGGAGTTCCACCACCACCAACTGGACCCAACACGGCGTCTGTGCAACCATTAATTAAAAAAACAACTGCAATTAGAAGTGCAAAAATAATTATCTTTTTCATACAATTAAAAAGTTAAAACATATATAAAAAGTTATTCTCTCAAAAAAAGAGTTTATGCCCCGAAATCTAATTTTCAGAGTTTATGAATAAAGTCTGAAATCCAAGCAAAAACAACCTTTTTAAAGATGCGCTTGCAAAAATACTTTATTGGTGAGCAAACATGGTTGAATGGCATGGAAAATCAAATAAGCTTGTAACAGGCGGAAAAAGAAGTACAGTTAGACGTTGTACTAAAAAGAACGCTTGGAGAGGTGGAGAAGCAGCACAAACAAAAGCTGTTAACACTGCTAAAGAGACTCGTGCATTAAAAGAAGGTCGAGGAAAAACTGAGAAAGTTCGAGCTACTGCTACCAAATACGCTAATGTTGCTGAAAAAGGCAAAATTGTTAAAGCTGAAATCGTTGGTGTTGAAAGCAATGACGCTAATAGGTTGTTTGCTAGATCTAATATCGCTACGTGCGGAGCAATAATCAAGGTTCGCGTAGGAAAAGAAGAAAAAGACGCAATTATCACAAACAGACCCGGACAAGACGGTGTGATAAACGCTGTTTTAGCTTAAAACCTATTCTAAGAGCTGTTTAAAGCCTTTTTTTGAAAAAGCTAAGAAACCAATAGATTTATAAATCTTCCCTAAAGGAATCTATTTAGAAGACTTATTCTGATATGTGGAAAGGTGATTAAATGACTAAAAAATGTCCTGAATGTGGAAGTGAAAAAATTAGAGTTGATCCTGCAAAAGGAGAAGCAGTTTGTATGGACTGTGGTTTAATCGTGTCTGAAGACGAAATGTTTGACACTGGAAAAGAATGGCGTAGTTTTGAAGGAGACGAAGATTCTTCTCGTGGCGGAAGCCCAATGAAATATGTTAAACTTAACAAAGGATTAGTAACAATGATCGACCGACGCGGAACCGATCTACGAGGAAATAAGCTTTCAAGTAAAGGACGAGCACAAATGTATCGTCTTATCAAATGGCATAAAAGAGCAAGTGTATCAAGCTCTATGCAAAGAAATTTATCAATAGCATTAACAGAAATGCGGAGAGTAGCTTCTTATCTAAATATACCAGAAACGCTGGTTGAAGCAGCCGCATTACTTTACCGAAGAACAGTAAAAAAAGGACTAATAAGAGGAAGACTAATAGAAGCAGTTGTAGCCTCTGTTCTTTACACTGTTTGTCGAACTTATCACGTTCCTAGAACGTTAAATGAAATGGCTGAAGCTAGTGGATTAACTAAAAAAGAAATTGGTAGAACTTATCGATTCTTAGTTAGAGAACTTAACTTAGAAGTTCCTTTGACTAATCCAATCCATTACATTCCAAGATTTGCTTCTGAATTGAATCTCTCAGGAGAAGTTCAAGAAGAAGGTCGAAGAATCCTTGAAGAAGCTATCAAAAAAGGTTTAATCTCTGGAAGAGGACCAACTGGTGTAGCTGCAGCTGCAGTTTACATAGCTGGATTACTTAAAGGAGAGAGACGAACTCAAAAAGAAGTTGCTAATGTTGCAGGAGTAACAGAAGTAACTATCCGAAATCGTTACCGAGAACTAAAGAAAAGATTGAATATTGATGTTGCTGC
>JABIDZ010000070.1 GCA_018651445.1 Candidatus Iainarchaeum sp.
GCAGCGTTACCATATTTGATTTTGTATATGTTAATTTTTATTGCGCCAATGCTAGCAATAACTTTTATTACTTATTTTGGTTTTGCAAAAACGGAGAACATGAGCGATTGGCGAGAAAGAAATTCACCAAAATTACATTTGGTTGCAGGTTTGTTAATGCTAGCAATTGGAATTTGGATGTTACTTGTTAGCTTTGGAATTTTATAAGTAAAAAGTAGCTTTTTAAAACTTCTTAGATAAATTTTCTTTAAGGCTAGTAAAAGTACGTTCACTAAAAGTGATTGTGCATTCGCCAGAGGCGATATGCGCGTTGGTACTAACGCGGGCTGCTGAAAGCGCCCAAAGCGTCAACCGATTTTGCGGTTGCCCTGGTAGTCTAGAGGTTAGGATTCACCCCTGTCACGGGTGAGACTCGGGTTCAATTCCCGGCCAGGGCGTGAATTATACATAACAATTGATGTTTATGAAAAAAACTTTTTTTCCAGAAGAGTTTATTGAGAAATACTCTACCTTACTTGGAAACGAATGGAATAAATTTCTTGAAACAATTAAACAGAAACAACCAAAGAGTGTGTGGATCAATACTAACAAGCTGGGCGCTAGCATAGTTCACAAAAAACTAAGTGAAAAAGACATTGTCTTTAAAAAATACATTTTTTCTGACCAAGCTTTTGAAATAGAAATGGAAAAACCCGGCGATTTAGAGTTATTCAAACGAGGAAAGATATCTTTACAAGAAAAAGCTGCTATGCTACCCGTAATTGCTTTGGCTCCAACCAAAGACGATTATTGTTTAGACGCTTGTGCTGCACCCGGAATGAAAACAATCCAATTAAGTAATTTAGCAGGAAAAGTAAAAGCAGTAGATGTTAATAGTGAACGAATCAAATCTCTCATACACAACAAAGGAAAATATGCTTTGCACAATGTGAAAGTAGAAAGAACTGATGTACGAAACATAAAAGAAAAGTTTGACAAAATTGTTTTAGACGCACCTTGTTCAAGTGAAGGACTTGTTCGCAAAAAAAGAAATGCTTTGAAAGGATGGAGCATGGAAATTGTGCAACGCAAATCCGAATTACAAAAAGAATTAATCACCCATTGTTTTGATTTGTTAAAAGAAGGTGGCGAAATGGTTTATGCAACTTGTTCTTTTGCTCCAGAAGAAAATGAAGAAGTAGTTATGCACTTGTTAAAAGAACGGAGCAACGCAAAAGTTATTCCAGTAAAACTCTCAGGAATAAAACTTCGAAAAAATAAATTATGCGAGTATTGTGTTCGCTTATATCCACAAGACAATAATACGCAACAATTCTTTCTAGCTAAGATAAAGAAAAACTAGCCACTACAGAGTCATTGAAAATGACTCATGCGTCACGAGTTCGCCTAGGAGATACTGGCAGACACAACAATTCTTCTTGGCCAAAATTCAGAAAAAATAAATAATCGAAATACAAAAAACTAACATTTAAATACTACTAACGCATTTTTTATTACAGTGATTAAATGAAGAAGACATTTGCAATACTTATTATTTGTATCATCGCAATTAGTTTAACACTTGGATGTGCCGGATTGAATAATCCATATGATCCCGAACTAACCGGCGAATGGGAACATTCACAAGGAGGGATTACCGCAACTTGGGATTTTGATGGATTCGGGAATTTTATCGGAGGAACTAACGACGGCGAAACATATTATGGAACCTACACAACAAACGCAAATACATTAACAATTAATGCAACTAGCAATTCAAATATACAAACACAAATAATGACTTATGAAATCAATGGAAACGAGCTGAAAGTTACGCCTGTTGGGCAAGGCGCACCAACAATTACTTTTTATCGAAAAGGAACACAACCATCATTTGATCCCGAACTAACAGGCAAATGGGCATTTAATAGTGCAGCAGGACTAATGGAATATTATTTTGACGGCACAGGCAATATGACACTTAGAGTAATATCTGGAAATCATATAATCGAAGAAGGCACATATACTGCAAACGACGGCATTTTGAAGACAAATGTTATTAATCACACTACTAGTCAAAATAATCAACATACCATAGATTATAGCATTGATTCGGACGAACTATATTTGATTTTCGAAACAGGTGCAGAACTTATTTGTAGGAGAAGCGAAATAGAGACTGCAAAATTAACACTACACGTTAATAATGCTGAAACCGGGTTACCAATCACAAATGCGCTTGTAACAATAGTCGGAGGACAACGTAAAGCTACTGATGCAAGTGGAACTGCAGTATTTATTATGCCAAAAGGTTATTACGAAATCGATGTTAGTGCAGATGGTTATCAAAGTAATCCAGGAATCGATGTGGTTCTACAAGGAGATATGGGACTCGAAACTTTGTTAGATCCTGTTCAAACTAATTTTAACGGAGTGTATGACCTAACTCCTGGCGAAACCGTTCTAGTTACCGGAATGGATGAATACGAAGGACAAAATCTACTAATTAGATTAATTGATGTTAATACAGATGTTCCTAATGGCCAAGCATATCCTGCTAGATGGCAATTAGAAAATAATTCTGGCGTAGCATTAAAGCGAGTTGAAAGATTACCGCCACGAAATTTAAGAGAAGAATTTTGGCCATATTTCAAGGAATATGCTGTTTTTGAACAAGCCGGAATTAGAGTAGCCGATAACTCTAAATTCGCGACTATTAGAATAACTACTCCACTTGAAATTAGAACTAATCAAGTATTCCCGTACGATTCAACACAAACAACAAACCTAGGTTGGAAAGCTGAACTTGCTTCAACTACCGAAGGAATAGACGAATTAATGATTTACAATAATCATTCTTTTATACAATCAAAAACAGAATCTAGTGCTTCAAAGTTCATGCTTGCAAAAGGAGAATCACTTGAAATACCATTAAACTTAGCAGAATTAACTTATAACGGAAATTTAGATTTTGACACAGGAAGAACCTCAACAATTGGACAAAACGAATTAATATTAAGAGATCCAAAAAGCGTTGAACGAACAATCCCATACGTAATTAGCCTTAGCGAAGGATCAAATACTATTGGAATTGCTGGAAATAGCCACTTTATAGCAATAGATTCAAATCTTAACTTAGTAAGACATTGGAAAAAATCAACAGCAAACATAGCCGACCCGTGGAGAAATCCAAACGGCGTTCAAAATTATGATTATTTCGATACTACTTTGCTAGATAACGGAGTTACTACTCAAACAATTGCATTTGAAATTGACTCAGATTTAGATCTCGTACAATATGTACTCGGAGCCGACAAAACAACCGGACAATATTGGTTATTCTTAAAACAACAAGATTTTGCAGTTAAAAACGGCATTCTTTCATTTGCAGGAACAAGTTATGCAATGCCTATTGAATCGAACACTTATTTAGATTTTTATTTACCCGATATATCAACATATAATGTGTTAAATATTACAAATTCGACAATTGCACCATCAGAAGGAGATAACATTGCTTTTACTGCACAGTGGGTTGTTAGCGAAACTGCAAAAACAGAGTACATCTATATTTATCAAAATACATCCACTGGACAATTGATAGATCCAACAGATGGAAAACTAAGACTTATGCACATGGTTAACCCAATTAATTATAACCGCCCACCTGTAATGTTTTGGAAATTAAATCACACAACTACATCAGATTCTTTGAGATTATTAAAAGGAATTACAGAGTATGGAATAATTGTTGAAATAGAAAACAATGAAGCTTATTTCAGAATCCCTACCGTAAATACAGTTTACACAACAACTGCTTCAAAAGATGGAGTAAATATTGATAGTCTTGCTCAAGCATTAGATTTAATTTATAATGGAGCAAGTGGCGCAGTCATAGAAACATATGTTAATGATTCACAATTTGAAACATTAAACTATGGCGGAGTTGTAACCTTGCAAACAATTGCAGATGGATTCAACCCAGGAAACGTTTTACTAAGTGTTCCTACATACGGAATTCGATATAGGATAGTTTTCGATGAATTAATCCGCCTTGGAACTGATACAGGACAAATTGTAGATATTTCAGGAACAAATTACCGAGTTGTTGAAGCAACAAGAACAAAACTAGTTTTAGAACCAATTAACTAATCGTATTTAAGGAATAATCTCGGCGCATCGAAATGTTCCAAAGAATATTGAGACCGAAGAAATCATGGAATAATCTCGGCGCAGTTGTATTTTAAAAATTCTAAATCTTTTTTCTTAATCGTTTTATTATCTAAGAGTTTTTGTATTTCGGGCGAAATTCTTTCCATCTCTCTAAGCAAATGTTTTGTTGTGCTACATAACTCTTCGATTCCTTTTTTTGGCCAAACCGGATAATGATTCGAGTAGAGGCAACGACCACCACAAAGCCCAAAGTCTTCACACGTTGTACATGGTTCGTTCACAGTTAGTTTGTTTGGCAAATCACTTGGATTAGTTATTTTTATTTCGCCCAGATACTTTTCTTTTATCCCTTGCATTATAGGACAAGCAGCTATTTTGCCATTAGGAAGGATAGTGAAGTTTCCTATCCCAGAACCACAGCGTAACTGGTACACCTCACCAAACAAAATGGTATTTAGAATGCCAATGAACGGATATAAGCGTAATAAATTACCTTTTTTAGCCTCTTTTACGAAGAAATCAGCTAATTTTGTTATATCTTCATTGTATTTTCTACTCCAATCTACGAAGTTCCTTTTCGCGTAATCATGCCACATATTCGCATCAAGTTGCCAATGAATCGAAGTAAAAGCAAATTCTTTGTTGTTTACTAGATCAAGAACATCTTCGTAGAATTCTGTTGGTTCTTCAACAGCCATTCTCGCAATCACTTCACCACCAAAACCATTTTTTTTAATTAACCCTAAATTTGAAATAACTTTTTCATAGGTTCCCTCACCACGATTCTTATTAGTTATTGTTTTCCCACCATCAATTGAAACTAAGATAGTGTGAAACTTGTTCACATAGTCTTTTGATAATTTATCAAGTAGCGTTCCGTTTGTTTGGATTAAAAAATTTTTAACACCCGTTTGTATTTGTTTTGAATCCATTAACTTTTTTATAAAAGGAATATTTAACAATGGTTCTCCACCATAAAAAATAATTGAAACATCACTCGCGTCTTTTGAAAGAAACTTTGCTAGTTCTGTTATTTTGTAATTTGGTTCTTTTGGAACTGTCTCAAACTCCATTTCGGGTTCGGGTTCATCAAAAGCTTTACCGCAACAATACTCACAACAAAGGTTACAGTCAGGCGTTGTAACAACATGGTAAATCATAAGAAATTGATTATTACAAAAGTTTAAATTGTTGAATGTTAGAACTATATTATGAGGATACCAATTCTAAGCGTTCGGACTCAAAGAAAACGCACACAAAACACAGAGACTACGCGTGTTAGACTCGAGACTGCCGAGCGTCAATTCGAATCGACAAAAAAAAGACATCAGAACGCACTTAACCAATACCAGGCAGCTAAAGCTGCTAGTCAAAAGCATTTATTAAAAACCCCTGCTAAACCAATTTCTGGTTCAGACAAAGTATTTTTTGAACCATTGCCCAAAGAAATGCAAGCACAAGAAAATGCCTCACAACAAAAAAGACAAGCACATGGTGCTGAATTTCAGCGAGCACGCAAAACAAGAAAAACGGCTCGAACAGAATATAATATTGCTCGCGGCGAAGAAATTCTTGCAGGTGCAAAGGTTGATCAAAAAATAACTTTACAAAGCAAGCCTAGAAAAGGTAGTCCAAACGGTCGACAACACACCGGAAAATTTATTGGAATTGATGCAAATAAAGGTACCATTGTAATCGATATGATTTCTGGCCCTTACGCCGGAAGACTTGTACCGTTATATATTGCACGACTTGAGAAAAGAGTAAAATAATTAAAAGCTTTTAGAAAAATCAATTCCTTTAGTATATTTTTCAAGACCCTTTTTCTTTCCAAGTTTTTCTGTTTTTGCATATTTACGGTAACTAAGAACCGAATATTTTCTCATGAACACAGGTGTTTTTGCAGCAACCCCATTTCCTCCGATGCAACCACCATCACAAAAAAGAATATCAAAAAATCTTTTGTCTTTGTTTTGATTAAAGAACGAAGTGAAATCCGTGCAACCATCTTTTGCACACATTTGACTCTTGGTTAAAATTCCTTTTTTGTTTAAGGTTTTACTCAACCCTCCTGCTAGAGGATAAACTTTTGTGTAATCATTATAGAAACCATCAAATAAATGCGAACACTTTTTTGGTTTAACTTTTTCTTTTCTAAGTAATTGTTTCATTTCTTTGAAAGTTAAACTCACATCAACCATCCCCGAGTTTTGTGCTTCAATTTTTTTTGCAGTACATGGTGAAAGAAAAACTATTTTGTTTTTTGGAAATTTTTTCGCAAGTACTTTTGCCATCGCAACCATCGGCGAAACAATCGGCAACAAGTACTTTGTCATTTCAGGATTCTTTGCTTTTACAATCGAAACACACATAGGACAAGTTGTCGCAATAAATCTTTTTTGCATACAATTTTTTGAAATGTATTCATGATATTCACTATTAACTGTTTTTGCTCCAAAAGTTAATTCGCAAACAAAATCAAATCCTAGTCCTTTCATCAAAGGAACAAATTTTTTGTAATCAAAATCAACTACAAAACTAGGTGCAACCATCAAAGACACATTGTCGTGATGCGCTAATAGTTCAAGAACTTTTACCTGGCCCTCAGAGTATTGTTTCATAGTTTTAAAAGGAATTAGGAGTATTTATTTATTGGTTTTTTTGTTTTGAACTAAAATAAACAAATTGTCGTTTACGCGTACACGATCATTGAATTTGATTCCCACTTTGTCACCTTTCTTTGCTTTTATGAGAGGTTTATGATTTGCTTGCATCGAATCAAGAGTTTGTTCAATAAACGTTGTTGTTCCTTCAACAAGAATCGCATCTCCAATTTTTAGCGGAGAAATTATTTTTACTTCTGCAACATTTATTTTTGCATAATACTTTGTAACTAATCCGGTATGAACCTTTTTTTGTTTTTGGTTGCTACCTTGTATATCGGTAATATCTTTTTTAGTTGGTTTACGCAAGAAAAAACCTTTTGAAAATTTTCTGTTGTAAACATTACCAAGTTCTTTATTCCAGCGAGTAACTTTTGTTTTTGTAAAATCTTTTTTGGCAACTGCTTCGATTCCGTCTTTGTAAACTCTTGTTGTTGTTGCAACGTAATCTGCGGGCTTTGTTCTACCTTCTATTTTTAATGAAACAACTCCGCTCGCAATTATTTTATCAAGGAACTCAATTGTCTTCATGTCTTTTGCAGAAAGAATTGTATCCCCCTGAATTAAAACCTCTTTTTCTTTGTAATTTGGTTTATCACCATCTAAAAAAAATCCTCTACGACAAGGTTGTAAACATTCCCCCCTATTTGCACTTCGACCGAATAATTCATGCGAAAGAAAACACCTACCTGAAACACTAATGCACATTGCACCGTGAACAAAAATTTCTATTTGTAATTTTATTTTCTTTGCTTTACTAACTAATTTTTTTATTTGTACTAGTGAAAGTTCTCTTGCTAAAATAATTCTTTTTGCACCAAGTTTTTTGTATTGTTCTAGCGCCAATTCGTTTGAAACACTAGCTTGTGTAGAAATATGTATTTCGTGCCCGATCTTTTTTGCTAGAGTTATAACCGATAGGTCAGAACAAATTATTGCATCAACCCGCGCTTTCTTTGCACTCGTCAAGATTTTTTTAATTTGTTTTAATTCTTCATCATATATAACTGTGTTTAACGCTAGGTAACCCTTCACTTTGTTTTCATGTAAATAAGACATCAACTTTGCAAGTTCGGCGAGTTTGAAGTTTGTTCCAAGGTCTCGCATGTTAAATCCTTTTACTCCAAAGTAAACTGCGTTAGCTCCGTTCTTTACCGCAGCAATTGCACAAGAAAAGTTTCCTATTCCAACTAATAATTCTGGTTTGTTTTTCATCTAAAATCACTAAAAATATTTTTTACCTGTAAAAAAATTACATCTAAATATTGTGTTAATGTAATTAAATTAATGGTTAGTGAAAAACTTTTATAAAGTAAAGCTTGTAGAAAATTATTATGTCTAGAATTTATTTTTCTTTACACGAAGCGAATGAATTAGTACAAAAGATTCGTCCACGTGTTGAAAGAGTAATTCAATTAAGAGACGAATTAGATCTACTAGACAACACCAAAATCGAATTTGATATTGAGAGTGTAGAAAACCTTTTGCTCGAAGTAGAACTAAATAAGAACTTCCACGAAAAGAACGTTGAGCTATACACCCTACTTGGAGAACTCATTCGCGACGGTTGTATTATCCATGATCTAAACGAAATGGAAATTGATTTTTATTCTAAGCTCGAAAACAAAGATATCGCGTTTTGTTGGCACCCAAATGATGAGAAAGTATTGTTTTGGCATTACCCGCTAGAGAAAGCAAGTAGCCGAAGAAGCATCAAAGAAATCGAGAAAAAGTACCTAGAAAAGCTAAATAATTTGAGATAGGAGCAACGCTTTTAAAGCTTTCTTAACAGAATTTGAGTACAAATTAATGATTTTTATCATTAACGCGTATTGGTGAGCAAGTTTTTTTTGGTTGAAATAATTTTTTTTAGAAATTTATTATTTTAGAGCCATCAGACTGTCCCAAAAAACGCAAAAATTCCTGGTGATGGATTGGCTGACGAACGACACTATTTAGTACCTGAACACGTGCTCATACGAAAAGAAAAAGCTAAAGAATTACTTGCCGAACTAGGAATAAAAAAAGCATCTTTACCAAAAATTTCTCGTTTAGACCCCGCAGTAAAACCTTTGAAAGGAGATAAGGGCGACGTAGTAAAAATTATTCGCGACTCTATAACCGCAGGACAATCAACTTACTATAGGAGAATTGCTTAGGTGGTTACATGGGTTGGGAACTAATTAACTCTTATATGAAAGGGCAAAATATTGCTCAAATGGAAATCGATTCTTTTGATCAATTCGTTGACACTAAATTAACTGAGATTGTTGAAGAAAACAAAGAAATCGTGCCAAAAATCGAAGAAGTAAAAATCGAATTATCTAATATTGAAATTGAAAAACCAAAAATTATTGAAGCAGATGGTTCGCCAAGAGAACAATTCCTTCCAATGGAAGCTCGCCTTCGAAATAGAACTTACTCTGGACCTATTTACATAACAATGAGATTATTTCGTCGTGACGTTGAACAAGACGCTAGACGAACATTTATCGGAGACCTGCCAATCATGCTTAAATCAGAGTATTGTTGGTTAAACGGACTTAACGACGACGAACTAGCAGCAACAAAAGAAGATCCAAAAGACTTTGGAGGATATTTTATTGTAAACGGAAGCGAAAAAGCTTTGATGACACAAGAAGTTCTTTCAAGTGACCGAGTATTAATTTCTGAAGGAGACAAAGGAACTGTTGCAGAAGTTATTTCAACAAAAGGAGCTTTCAAAGGACGAGTAAGAATTACACGTAGCCCAGAAGGACTATTATATGTTACTTTCCCAACTTCTCCACGAAAATTATTATTATTTACTTTGTTCAAAGCACTTGGATTAAAAACAAAGAAAGAAATCTTTGATGCGTTCCCAGAAGAAAAAGAAGTTCAAAATGATCTTTTATTAAATCACGAAGAATGCGAAATCAAAAAAGAAGAAGATGCACTAGATAAGATCGGAAAATACGTTGCACCCGGACAAGTTATTGATTATAGATTACGTAGAGCACGAGAAGTAATTGACGGATTTTTATTACCACATATTGGACAAGCTGAAGTTGCAAGACTTGCAAAAGCATATTATTTGTCAATGATGGCTACAAAAGCTATCGAGCGAAGTTATGGTTTACGCGGAAAAGACGACAAAGATCATTACACAAACAAACGACTAGAACTCTCTGGAAAATTAATGGAACACTTATTCCGTTATTCATTCAAATACTTTGTAAAAGACTTACGATTCCAAATTGATAGAACGGTTACACGAAGAAGAAAATTAAATATTTCAACTATTGTTAGACCCGGTGCAGTAAGCGAACGAATTAGATTTGCTATGAGCACAGGAAACTGGATTGGAAGAAGTACTGGTGTTGCAAAATTCCTTGACAGAGTAAATTACTTAGCTCCATTAACTGATATTCGCAAAGTTAAATCACAATTATCAAAAACTAGAGAATTATACGAGGCACGTGACGTACACGGAACTCATTGGGGTCGATTAGATCCTATTGAAACTCCAGACGGCCCACAATGTGGACTAGTAAAGAACTTGTGTTTCATGGCAGACGTAACTACTGAAGTTGCAGAAGACGGCGTAGAAGATTTCTTACACAAACAAGGAGTAAAATTAAAGAAAATTTAGGTGAATTTTATGGCAAATTTAGCAAAAGTATATATCAACGGTAGATTAATTGGTTTTCACGAAGACGCAAGCAAATTAAATAAAATTGCGATCGAAGCTAGACGACAAGGGGCGCTACCAAAAGAAACTAATGTTGCACACCACAAAGACACTAATGAAATTTATATTAACACAGATGCTGGAAGATTACAAAGACCA
>JABIDZ010000034.1 GCA_018651445.1 Candidatus Iainarchaeum sp.
CACCATCACGCATAATGCAGTATCGTCTACTATCTGCTCCAGCAACACCATTAGTAGAGTTAGTGATATATTCGGTTGACCCGTCAAAAGACAGTCTTACGAAAGTATTTGGTATATCTCGACCGGCACCATTATCACATCTAAAAGTATAGCTTCCAAAACCATCAATGCTTAGTCTTCCGCCGGGAAGAACAATTAAATTGTAAGTATTTCCGTCAATATTTATGTCTGCAGGAATTGCATTTTCCCAATGTGATTGGATATTTGTTGTAACTCCTTGAAATGTCCAACAATGAATCCCGCGCGAAAGCATTGTAGGCGTAAAAATTGCAAGAACCAGCAGTGCAAGAATTATTATTTTATAATTCATCGTTTTTTGCCTCCAATCTTTCCAATTGCGTTAAGCAAAATTATTATTGCAGCTATAATAACAATTATCGCACCAAAAAATATTAGGGGCAATAGTTTTGATATCTGAGAATCTGCTGCCGAAATACATTCACTCATACAACAAGCACCTTCGCCGGTTTCAAACGGAGTAGAAGAACAAACACTTGTTCCGCCACAAACAATGCCTGTACACGTAGTTGAACTAATTGTTAAATCGCTTCCAATGTTACTAGAAGATTCTTCGAGTTCTAATAAAATAACGATTTGTCTTTTCGCGTCTTTGTCATCAATAACAAGAGAATAGTTTTCTCTTTGTAAAGCGTATTCTCGATTAACTTTACTTGTCTGGTTAACTGTTTCATCAAAAACCGTTTCGCCTGTGCCAAGTATTCTTATTCGCGCGTTGATCGTGTCGCTAATTTCTTTGTATAATTCTAAATCAAGTAAATTAGTGTTTTCGTTGTAACTCCAATTTACTTTTACTATTTCTGGAAATCGTTCATTATACGCGCTTTGCACTTCTGCGAGTGGAATCGTGAAACACGATTCATCAAACACGGTTGAGTCTTTTACTATGCGTAAACAAGCACCAGTAATTTTTTGAGAACCAAGATCAAATTCTGCATCTAAGATTTCTCCAGAAGCAATCGAATTATAATTTTGTTCTCGTTTTATTGTTGTTGTTTCATTTTCGTATGCTTCAAGCTCTAATTTAAAATCGTCAAAATCTGGGCTAGTGAAATGATCTGGACTACCAACAACTAGCGCAAAGATAGAGTAACTTCCAGTTTCAAGGCCACGTACTTCAACTTTTCTTATTTTGGCAGTTCCACCTTCAACGATAACCCTGTTTTTGTATAATGATAATAATTCATCACCTGCAAATAGTTTCATATTTATTGCGTAAGCAGAAGGAATTTGTGGTGCAGTTAATTTAACATCAAATGAGTTTTCGCCAACATCTAAACTAGGAATATTAACTGTTGTGATTTCGGGATTATCGCAAAATGCACTTGCCCAATCACATAAACTAACTTCTAGTTTCAAACCAGTTCTTGCTTCCAAAGAGTTATCAACAATTATTTTTCCAATAATTGTTTCTCCTGCTTTAACTGGGAAACCAACTGGTCCGATTTGTTTGTTTTCTCCAAACCAAGTTTTTAAACGAGAAATTTCGATTCGTTTTGTTGGAACCACGTTACCAACCTTAAATTCTTTTTTTGTCGGGGTCAAAAATATTGCGCTTGCTCCAACAAACTTGGTTTTTAGAATCCAAGAATAAGTTTCTAAAAAGTATTCGCCCTCAGGTATTTTTCCTAAATTAAAATTAATTGCTTTCATTGAATTTGGGAGAATCCATGTATCTGAGATAACTTGTTCGTGAATCACATTTGCACTTGAATATTGAGAAGGATAATGGTGGCTTGTGTCACTCACATGCAATACAATCTTTTCGCCAACGATAGGAACTTTTGCTAGATTCGAAACAACAATTTTTCCCGTAACTTCGTCTCTGGCGTCAAAGCTTTCTTTGTCAAAATGAATATTCACATAACCGTTCCAGCTAACATCTTCTGGCACATATGCAAAAGCAATTCCAACGAAAAGTAGGATCATTAACAAAATAATTATTTTTCTCATAGTATCATTTCCAATTCAAGATATTTATGTCTTTCTTATCTCGCCCCACTTATTTGTCTTGGTGTTGGATTTGCAATTGCTGTTGGTTCATCAACATAATCAACAATATTAACTGTGCCAAGTAATGTTCCACTCGCACTAGTTTTAACTAAACTCAAATCGATTACACGATCGTTATATTCTGAGGTGTCTTCGCCCAAATATCTTACACTTAAATAACCCCGATCAACCCAAGCTAATACACTCGGATCACTTGATTCGATATATGCTTGTGGATTAATTTTATTAATGTAAATTGGATCACTAAACGCACTCATTCGTTCTACATGAGAAATTACAAAGTCAACTCCAGAAAACGGATAAATTGCATAAGTTCCAATAGGTATTCTTTGAGGGATTGCGTCAGTAGATGTTGCGACTAATTCTTCAGTCGTTTTTGTATAATTTACTTGTGGACGTAAACTAATTTCTAAGAAATTAATATCTTTGTTTCCAACTACGCTTGTAGTTATTGAAGAAACTTTTCCAGGCGGGAGGTTAACATAGAATACTCCAAATACAAATTCGTCGCCACCAACATGTCCTTCGCCAAGACCCGCACCGATATGACAAGCATTAGTTGTACAACCAAATCCGTCATCAATAATAAAATTTGTTGTTGGAGTAACTGTTCTTGTTGTACCGTCCACATAATTCACGGTTAATGGTGCAGTTAATGCTGCACCATAGACTCCGGGTGCGCTAACGCGAGCGTTATTAATATCAATTACTTGTACTTGAATCTTATTTATTACCCAACTGTTACCTAGTCTTTGAGTTAGATTATTTGCATTAAAATCAAATAACAAATTATTGTAGTCGGTTCGGTCCGTTCCAACAGTAGATGGTAAGTCTTCAGCAAACAAAGTTTCGCGGAACCAATAATCTTCTATTAATTCAGTGTTTGTTTGTCTAGTATATTCTCGCCCTTCAAGCAATAAAGTAAGATCAAAAACAACATTGGTGGGCGTAGTTGTAAAAGGATTTTCTACAGAGTATCCTATTGCATCTAGACTAGCACGAGGGACGTAATAATCCTCAATGCCTGTGTATTGGCAGTCATCAGCGATACTAAATGCCGTGTTAACTGCGTCGGTCATATTAAAATTGTCTTTTGAAATAGCAAAGCACTGATGCGAATTAACTAAATGAATATCAAATTCGTCTGCAATGGAAAATCTTTTTCTTGACCCATCAAACTTTGCTTTAACAATAATTGGATAGAATCCTAGGACGTCACTAAAATTAGGGTACTCGCTTGAGTCATAACTTTTGTTTTTTCCATTAATAACAAAGTCTTGGGATTCTTGTTTTCCTAATAAAATTCCGCCGGTAGTCTTACACTCGCCAGTAGTAGTAGAACAAACAAGTCCCGTTTCGATATTTACTCTCACGGGGGCATCACAATAATTTGCAACGTTAACTTCTAAATTATCATTCCACTCCATTGTTTCTTCAATACTGTTTCCAGTTTCACTTATGATATCTACACAACCAAGGCCTACATCTAATGCGTGATTAGAACTTGCGTAAATTCGTTCGTCGAGTGCTTCGTAAGATGTTATAGCGTCAGAAGCTTCGATGTGTAATTCGATACAATCGCTATGGGTATATTCTCCTAGAACATTAAACTCAAAATAATCTCCTTGTAATGCAGGATCGCCACGTGGGATAACAATGTCTTCAACAATAAGCGGAGTTCCACTCAAACAATTTCGGTATGTTGTAGCGCTCATTGAATCAATAATTGGGTTTCCTTGTGTAGAACTAATTATTCCATCAAATAATTGGTCCGGTATTTTTGCAAAGAACTCTGCGTCTAAAGTAAATATTTTTCCTTGCGCACTCGCGTCAATAAATGCTTTGTATTCTTGCCCGTTTCCTTGTAAAACAACAACAAGATAATTTCCACTTCTAAATCTTTCGGGCGTAACGTCTAAAGAATAATCTTTTTGAGAGTATTGTGCTATTTGTACACTTGTATCTAAAGCTAGTTTCGTTACACCAGTTATCGCGTCTCTACTAAAACTCATTAAACCACTACCGGGGCTTGTGTTTGTAAAAGACTCTTTTGTTCCAGCGTGCGAATAAATAGTTAGGGTTGCATTTCGAATAGGATCAACAGAATTATTGTGGATAGTTAAATCCATTCCATTTGCAGTTAAAGGAATCAAACTAACACTTTGTTCAGCATCGTTTAATAACTGTGTTTGTGAGAAAACAAGTTGTGTGCCGTTTAAATTAATCTCTATTATGAATCCATCATCTGTTCCAAAAGGAACGCCAACAGGTAATTCAATTCTCTTTAAACGTGATTCAACAACGTTGTTATCTGCTATAACTCTAGCACGATAATTAAAAGCAACTTTTGATTCAGTTGTTGCTTGATCTACTTCAAAATTAATCATAAATGAATAAGTTCCTTTGTCTAAATTTTGATCAGTCCATTTAAACCCAGCTAGAATTCGGTCATCTCCTAAACAATCGCCTGTTGGCAAATAATATTCTTCTCCGTGAGGCGTTGCATCAAGTGAGGCATTAGAACAACTAAATGTATCTGCAGTATTGAAATCAATAGGTGTGTAATAAATATTTTTTATCAAAGCATTTTCTACTCGAACCATCGACAATAATTCCGAATAATTTACATCGTCTTTATTGATTATTACATCGAATTTTGCACGATAAGTATTACCATCAAACATCATTACTGCAGTAGAATCTCTTTCCCACAATGAATCATTTAAGTTGTATATGTTATCGAACAAAATAATTACGCTTCCATTCGTATCGTCATCCGGATCAAGCGGGTTTATTGGATCATTAATATCTGGGTCAACAGGGCCTCCAGGCGGATTGCTTGGATCAATATATAGTTCAATAGCGTATTTGTTTAAACCAGGTAATAAAGGAGTTATTTCAGAGTCAATAGTTAACCACGAAGTAACATAATGATTTACTTTTATTTCTACAAGCAAATTATTTCTTGGATCAATATTTCCGCTAATAAATTTTCCTTGTGAATATGCTATTCTTTCTAAAAAGTCTAAATCATCAAATGTAGCGTTGTTTGAAATAGAAACATTTATTTCTGCAGAACTAAGACCAGAAGAAATTCTTTGCTGTGTTATCGCGTCATATAATTCTACTTCTATTTGGCTTATATTAAAATCAAGTTTTAATCTAAATTCAATTGTATTTCCAAGATCCAGAGGCAATTCCTCTGACATAGAATATGCTCCGCTATACTCTGCATTAGCTGAGTAATAATTGCCTGGACCCGCAGAAAGCGCGTCATAAACTGCAATTCCGTCTCTATCTGTTGGTAAACTATTTCGAAGTACAGGGATCGACTCGATTGTAGAAGCACCATCAACTAATCTAAAAAATAATCTTGTATTTGCATTCCAAAGTGCACCATTTTGATCGCCAGCAACAACTAAAACATTTGCTCGGCCATAATTAACTGGGTTATCCTCATCATCCGTTCGTTGTTCTTCGAGTTCAATTAGTTCGGGGTTTACACTTGTTAACATTATTTGTGGTCTAAAAATCTTAAAAATATAATTTTCTTTTTTGAGTATTGCAACAAGTTTTCCGTCATCAAGTTGTGTTACCGAATCAAAATAAAACAATCCATTTGCATCCGTATGTGAAGGTGCACCAGAAACATAGTTTGTAGTTCCATTGGCAGCTACTCCCGATAAATCATTTCCATCATTCACAACCCAGAGTAAATCAACTTCTACTCCTGACAAAGCATTTTTGTCATAAGAATCAATTACTTTGAAATGGATTTTTCGTTTATCACTTAATTGTATTCTTGTTAAATCCAACGAAACCTCATTTACATCACCAGCAACAATTGTAATCGTAATATTATCGGCAGGCGTAATATTGTAAAAATTCGAATCAGTAATTGTGATCGTGTACTCGCCAGCAAGCAAAGTACTTTTTGTTGCTAACCCGCTTTCATTAGTATTTGCTAAATATTCTCCACGAACACTACTCAAAGTAACCCTGATTCCTGATAACGCGTCTTGAGTATCCGCGTCAAAAACCCACACTTTCGCAGTTCCCGTAACCGGGTTTGAAACATTTTTTTCTAAAGGGATTCTATGGATTGATTGTTCACTAGGAAGTAATTGAGAAGTTACTTTTCTTTGATAATCTGGAAAATAAGCTTCTCTTAAAATGAATTCACAATTACTTTCATTCAAAACAAATTTTCCATCAACTGTGCCGTCATCACTATCTTTAACGATTCGTTCGCTAATAGTTTTATTTCTACACAAAAACTTTATTCTTCCCTCACCCGTATTATCAACTAAAGTTCTACTAGTTTCGGAATCGATTAGAACCACCGTAGTAGTGCTTCCCGTGGTTGAAGGTGGGGGTTCGGTTGTCGGTAATGGTTCAAGCAATAATTGTACTTCGCGAGTATCTGCAATAGGGATTCGTGAGAGGGCCTTATAACCTTGTTTGGATGCATTAACTTTTCCTTCAAAAGAATCATTTGATCCAAAAAGCATTTCCGAAACTAACGCATAAATGTTTTTTGGCGGGCTAGAAACATTGCTAATAAATTCACCTGCTGAATCAGATAAACCATCGAAACTTGCTTCATTAATCATTCCCGTAAGCATTACTCTTGATAATGTCTTTGTTGTAGACGAATCAAAAGTAGTTATTGTTAACTCATAAGGAGAAGAAAATTGAATAAAATACATTCCTGCAAAAATCAAGAACACGACTATTAAAAGAAAAACGATAAAACTCGGGATGACTTGGTCGATTGGATCAACAACTTTGTATACTGGGATTTTTGTATCAATTTTGTCTAAAACATCATACCATTTATCCTCAAAAAAATGATAGAATCCACTTACTTTTTCTCCAATTGAATTTATAAAACTCATCCCAACGACCCAGTTTATATTGTCATTAAAAGAAGTTGAAAGTGCTTAATAAAGCTTATCAATCAAGTAACCCTAGTTGTTTTTGTAGTTGTTCGCAAACTTTTTTCCCAAGTAAAGATTCTACTTTCAAAAAACTTTTTTTTACTTTGGTCGGAGTAGTAATTCCTGCGCTAAAAAGCTTTCTTGCACGTACACGTCCAACACCTTTTAATTCTACTAATGAAAGTAGTTCTTCGCGAACCCCATATTTGAGCCGTAACGAAAGCTTTTTTGCAGGCAATAAATGTCTTGTTTCTCCTAACACTTTTGATAATTCGATTGTAGAATAAGCTAGCCATTCCAAAATACGCGCTTTTCCAAATAATATGCCGGGCGATAAACCAAATTTCTCAAATAATTCTTGTTCTCGCACCTCGCTAATCCATTCTTGTAGAATAAGTGCTGAAAAATAAACTTCTATTGAATCCATTTCAAAAAACAATTTTTCTTTAGAAAAAGGTAATTTATTGATATGTGAATTAAATTCAGTGTTAATTATTGTACTCAATTTTTTTGGGAGTCGCATTCTTGGCGAAAATTCACTTGTATTCGCCCACGCGAATAAATACGTTATTTCGTCAAAGTCTTTCTCATTTTTTAATGCTTGGATTAGATTATGTGCACTTTGGGGATCAAGGAATAAATCAGAAACTCTTTTTCCAAGAGGTGTTGCAACAAAATAATCTCCTTTTTTTTCAACAAAACCCATTTCTTCTAAATCATCAACTATGTCTATAACTTTGTCAAATATTTCACTAGTTTCATTCAATTGCTTTGCGTACAAGGTTTTCTCAAAAAACTTCCAAATGCTTTTATCATCATACAATTCATTTACCGAAATTAATCCAAGCACATGTGTTCTAAGAATAGGGACAATTGAGAGTTTTGAAAGAATTGGTTCGAGTTCACCATTAACATATTTTTCTAAATACAATTTTTTTTGTGATTCTGTATTTGCTTGCACAATACTCTTTCCTTCAGTTGAAAACTTTGGTCTCCCGCTTCTCCCACAATTATGTGCCAAAACTCCGTTTGCAAAATAATTATTATTTTTTTTGATTTCTAAATTATAAACTGTCTGGCTTTTTTTATAAACATGTTTATGTCGCAACCTAATGATATCAAAATTGTTTGAAGAACAGTCTCTAGTGTTAACATTATTATATTTTGAATAATTAATGTCAAAATTAGTTTTAATTGTATTTGAAAACTTGTTAAATTTTTGAATGTATTCAATCTTTCTAAAGATAATATTGTATAGAGGTTTTGTAAATTTAACGAGATTACCATGTATTTTACAGTCAATAGGTTGATAACGGGTAATTGATGGAATAATGCTAAGTTTGTTAAATAATATAACTAACCCTTTGGCAAAGCTTTGTGATGTAGTTACAATTAGTATTCGATATGTAAAACTTTCTTGGCCTCTTTTTTGTTTATGTTTTGAATAGTTGCCATCGCCATCAAAAACTCCAGATAAATATGCTCCAATTAAATATGGGTCCAAATTTTCAAGTAGTTGTGGTGTGGTTACACTTGTGGTTTTATTTCCTTTTGGGATTCCAAAGTATTTAGATAAAATGTCTGCTAATAAGGTTCCTCCAACTTCAAGTCCAACCAAACCATCTTCACGAATAGATTCATAAGGGATTAAATTGAATTGGGTTAAAATTAATTTTGCTTTAGTTATTATTTTTTTATTTAAATTAAAGATTCTGATGTTTGTGTATTTGGAACCATCTTTTGTTGATTCATTAACATTACCGTCAGTTGCAATTAATCCGACCAACCATAAAAAGTCTTTTGTTATACTTTCTGGAAAAATATTTGTTTTCCCTCCTTTACTTTTTATATGTGTTAATAGTTTTGCTTTTTTAGTATTAGTCAATTCTAAGTTTTCTGCAATATAATTAAACATCTGAATTGGCATTGCTTTTATATTATTTTTTATATGGTACATTCGTTTGTAGTGTAACTTTACTTTTTTAGATAATTCTTTTTCAGTACAATGGAACTTTTTACAATATTTAGTTATTAAGTTACCTTGATTTAACACAAAACAGTTATTTGGGAATAACTCGTGGAAAAAAACCGTATTTTTACTTTTTAAACAATTTTTCGCAATAACAATTTTATCGTCGTTAGTTAAATCTTTTGCATCTTTCCAAAAAAAACTATTATTTTTAATTACCGCAAAAGGGTGTTCGGGAGTACATGTTAGTTTTGTAAAATCCGAAAATTGGAGATTTACTAATTTATCGCTTTTGGAAGTATAGTATTTTGTAATTGGTTGAAGTTCAATTTTACGTGTTTTTGTGTTAAATGATTTAACCGAAACATTAATTTTGTTTTCAACGATCTTCTTAATATCTATTAATCCTTCATCGATCGAAATTAATGTATCTTTTGTAAAGCACATTTGTTTGTATTCTCTAACTGGTATTAGATCCATCCCATATTGGCCATACCGATAAAGCGAAGGAATTACTACAAGATCGGCAGGAGTGTTTACTCCCGCTGCAAGAGTTGGGGTCGCACAAATAATTTTTATAACTCCTTTTCTAAAATTCTCTTCTACTAATTCTCGTTGTTTTGGTAATAACCCTGCATGATGAAATGCACTGCCTAGTTTGATTGTATCTGCAAGCGAATGACATTGTGAAGTAGGTTGTTCTAAAACGCTTAAAATCGAATTAGCGATTTTTTCTAGTTTAGTTTTATTAGTTTCATTTATGTGGTGCATAGTTTTTTCGCTAGACTTTTTTGCTTGTCCCTCGGCGCGTTTTCTTGAATTCAAAAAAACAAGTACTTGTTTTTCTTTTACAAGTTGTTCATCAATTTCTTTTTCAATATCTTTTGTTTCAGAAGGGGCAGTATTAAATTCGATTTCATTATCAAAAGCAACTCCTTCAGTTAGTTTAACTGGCCGATAATCACTTGCTATTAATTTAGCATCTAACCACTCTGCTAGTTCTAGCGCATTTGGAATAGTTGCGCTCAAACCGAGCAGATTCAAATCTTTATTTTGATTCCTTAACTGCGTAATTGCAATTTCAAGTACTGGGCCACGATCACTATCAAGTTCGTGTATCTCATCAACAATCAAACAACCGACGTTGTTTAACCACTCCGTTTTATGCCGCAATAAAGAAGCAAGTTTTTCGTAAGTGCAAAAAATAACATCAAACTTTTTTAGATACGAACTACTAGAATCTAAGTCGCCAGTAGAAAGAGAAAACGCAATATCAGGGTACTTATTTTTGAAGTCTTTGTAATGCTCGCTTGCTAGCGCTCTTAACGGACAAGTGTAAATAACTTTTTTTCTTTTATTCATAACTTGTTCTAAAATAAATAACTCGGCGATGATGGTTTTTCCACTTGCAGTTGGTGCACTAACAACCAAGTTCTTCTCAAGTTTGTCTAAACATTGTTCTTGCATTTCATTGAATTTTGGAAAAGCATTTGTTTCAAGTACCTTTTTTGCAGAGTCCATAAAAAATCTGTTAGATAAAGAGTATTAATTACTTTGCTAAGGTTGGTGCCGGCAATATGGACTCATAGTTCTGATAACTTTTGTTTTAGAATTGCTTCATCTTTCGGGTTTGTTACCCCAAACCAAGAATCATTAGTTTTTAGCAACTTTAATTCTAATTTACCTTCTTTTATTAACCGGCCTAATTCAACAGGTAATAAACACTCTGCTTTTCGATCTTCTAAATGATTTGCTTTGAATTGTAATAGTTTCTCTTCTAATTTATCTAATGTGTTTTTTTGTAAACCAAATAAATTCATACTAGCTAATGTTTCTTCGTTTAGATTTCGTTCTATCAAATGATTTTTTTGGATATTGAATTCTTCCCGAATATTTACAATATTTTCTTTTGTTGTTGTTTCAAAAATCCCTCTATTTGTCGAACCATTTTTTGGAAGAACTTTGCCTAATTCATAACCAACGCAACAACCCTTTGCAGGATTGTTTTCTAAGAATTCTCGCGCAGTTCTTAGTGCATTTTCTCCGTATAAATCATCCCCGTTACAAACAACAAAGCTTTCGTTCACAAAGTCTTTTGAAGCAACTAATGCATCGGTAGTTCCCCACGGTTTATCTCTTTTTTTTGTATCAAAAAGTTGTTTTGCATATTTGATTGGCAAGCCTTGCCAGGTGGGTCCAAACATTTCTTTGAAAGGAGTGTTTGTTTTTTCTCCTACGACAAAAATAATCTTTTCAAAACCCGCGTTCTTTGCTTGTTGCATTGAAACTTCAATCAAAGTTTCGTCGTTTTTTCCAATCTTGGCAAATTGTTTTATTTTGCCTCCAAAACGACTGCTTAAACCCGCAACCATATACACTATGCAAACCATACTAAAAAAACGTTAGATTGTTTTTAATTAGTTTTTGGTTTTTTTGTGTTTTAGTCTTTAATTGCTACGAACTCAAAGGCTTTTTGCAAAGCAAGAATCGCTTTTGGTAAATCGCTATCTCTTAGAGAATTGGTTTTTTTCCATTCTTCTCCATCTTTGTAGCTTCTCTCCATGGTAGTATTGAAGAATTTCTTTCCTTCACTACTAGTGTTCTCCCAAACAGCTACTTCGATAGCACCGATCTTTATTTTTTTTACTGGTTCCATTTTTACCCCTCCTAAATTTCATGGTTTCTCTTAAACTGCGTGTTCATCAAAATGTCCATAATGAACAAATACATATAATTTGTCGCGTAATCCTGATTTCACGGTCCCGCGCAACCATTCTTCTTGTTCTATATTCTTATAATATTCTCTCATTCTCTTCCCTCCGTGTGTTGGTACAATTTGTTTACAAACGAATGTATGACATATCTCCTACGCTTCTTGGGTTTCCTGCTACAAATCTCATTAACTTATTCTCAATCATTTAATCAACTCCTTTTTTGAACCAGTATATGGCCCGAGAACTGTGCTCGGGCTCTGGTTGGTTCTAATCAGTATTTGACTTTTTTTATTTATAAACGCTCTGAGGGGTCAGTGCCGGCGGGTCTAAAATTAGTGTAGAAATATTATTCCTTAGCCCATTTGTGTAGTTCTTTTAATGCAACTTCAATTTCGTTTATTTTAGCTAGTTTCTTTTCTAGTGACTTCATTTGTTTTCCACTAGTGTTCATTCGAAAGTCTTTGAGTTCATCAGCGTACTTAGCAACTCTCTTATCTTTTTTATAAACAATACTTTCTTTTACAGTTTCAGTTAATTGTTTTCGATAATCAAGATCAGTAACAAACATTTTTATCATTGGTTTCCACTTATCATCAGCAACCAAGTGAACTGGTAGCGAAACAGTTTCAACGTCGCGTCGATACTCTTTATCAGTAGTCATTTTTGCCATGTGTTTCCAATACAAAGGTTCTTTTAATTTTTTTATTTGATTTGATTTATGGTATCGTTCTGCTTGCTTATATTTTTTTGTCCAACCAGAAAGATTTTTTGAGTACAAATCTTTTTTTTGTTTTAATTCTTTTAGTTTTCTATCCAAAACAAAAGTATTTGGATACATTAATTTTGGCCACGCTTTTTCGCTAGAAAAAACTTTTACTACGCCACCAATCTTAAAATATCCTTCTAATGCAATTCTTCGCTCTCCACTCTTTGGAGCAAGAGGAAATTTTTCTTCGAACACTTCTAAATCAGAAATAACATTGTGGCTCATGAAAAAGGAACGCAGAAGAAGCTTAAAAACGTTTTTGATTATTATTTTCTTAATAAAGGTGATATTATGTTTCCAGGTGGAATGAATCCAAAGCAAATGGGCAAAATGATGAAGCAAATGGGTATTCAAAACGATGACGTGGATGCTGCAAAAGTAGATATTCTATTAAAAGACGGAACAAAAATTAGTTTCGACAATCCTAGCGTACAAGCAATGACTGTGCAAGGACAAAAAACTTATACTATTACTGGAGAAGCAAAAGAAGAAAAAACTCTTCCCCAAGAAGACATTGAAATGGTAATGGAACAAGCAAAAGTTTCAAAAGAAAAAGCTATTGCCGCATTAGAAGCGAAAAACGGGGATATTGCAGAAGCGATTTTTTCTTTTCAAGAATGATTTATATCGAGCAAAATATTATATTATCTCAAATTGTTCATTTATCATGGGTGCTTTCCAAGTAGTCGAAAATATGGCGTTACTTACGCAAGAACAAAGGCATGCATTTCATGAAATCGTTGCGCCTTATTTTGCAGAAAAGGATTTGTACTCGCTAGTTAATTCAAAAGCATTACTTGTTTTACGCGATGGGAAAGTTGGGGGTTTTGTAGTTTATGGTTCGCGATGGTGGAGTAAAACCGCAAATATTTATTTTACTTATGCTGATGCTAAGACTAATCGGGAATTTCGAGCGCTGTTTGGAACATCGTTGGGGCGTGCATTGATTGGCGAACTTGTTAGGAAACGAAAGGTGCATTTTAGAGCGATGATTGCAAAAACCGGGGCTAATTTTGAAAAAAAGCTTGTTGCTGAAGGCGTGCTTAAAAAAAGTTATTCTGCACTCGGCGATAATTTATATGTTTATACACTGGACGCACAAAAAAAGAAGGTGCTTGGGAATTTAGCCGGAGTTAATCGTGTTAGGCGAAGAGTTTGATAATCTTATTTCTCTTCTGCTTGTGCAATGGAAGCAGTATCTCTTGCAACCGAAACCGTTAGTTCTAACGGAATTGTTTCTCCTTGTGAATGATTTGTAGTTAGTTTTGCTTGGAAACTACCTGGAGTTAGAACAACTTCTTGGTTTAAGTCTTCGATAAAAATACTGGCGAAATCAAATTCTCCTATTTGATAAAAGTCTCCGCCGTACGCGGCTAGTTCTGTTTGTAACTCGCTTAAATAAGTAGTTGTACTTCGAAGTGCTAAAGAGGTTGTTTCTCCAAATGTGAAAGCCATTGCTTCGGCATTAGCGTCAATTGCTTTTACTTGTGCTTCAAAAGTATTTTGATCAACATTTCCATCAAACATTGCTTCAAAAAATAAGTCTTCTCCAAGAATAGTTAATGCGAGTGATTCCTGTATTGTAAAAATCTCTGGTTGTGCAGTAGAGTTATTGCTTTCTGATAATTCTAATTCTAAAACAGCTTTTCCCTGTAATTTGATTGTTCCAAAAACTGTAATAATGTCTCCAGGCATAGTTGTTAAATTTGCTAGCGTAACCGTAGTAGGATAATCAAAAGTAAAGTCTCTTGTAATGTTTAAATCAGCGTTTTTAACCGAAATAGTTTTGGGAGTATTAATTGTAACTCTTTTCATTGCTTGTCGTTCAACTCCAAAAAAATCTATCGCAAAAATACTTTGCACTGCGTCGCTAATAACCGCACTTTTCTTTAAATCAATTTCAGCAAAATAAAACCATTGGTCTTCACCAGTTTTTCTAAAAGAAGAACTTGTTATTCGGCTTACTTCGTCAAGATCCTTTACTGTACGATCAATCGCAGGTTTGTCAATAGAACTAGTATCAACAGCAATTCTAATCGAAGTTAATTCTTTAATTACATTAGCATCAAAACCAATTTCGTAATCAAAAGCACTTGCCGGAGTATTCAAAATATCTGCAGGATTAATTGTTGTTGTAGGTTCGTCAGAATTATATGTAAATGCAACTGCGATAATACTTCCTGCTAAAGCGATAACCACTATTATAACTAGTATTTGCATTGATTTTGTTTTGTCCATATTAATAACCTTTAAAAGTCTTCTTGATAAGAATTTTCTTATAAATTAGAATAAGACATGTGTTTTTAAAGGTGTTTTTATGGTGAGCGAAAAAACAGAAAAAGTTGAAGAAAAAGCAACTACTGCTAAATCTAAAACAGAAAAAAAGAGAATGTTATCAATTGATTTTACTGGAAAAGAATTGTTGAATGGAGAAGTATTTGACACTACTATTGAAAATGTTGCAAAAGAACAAGATATTTTTAACGAAAAAAGAACTTATGGTGCAATGACTATTATTCCTGGCGAAAAAGATTTGCTTGACAAAGTTGAAAAAGAATTAATGACAATGAAAGAAGGCGAAGAAAAAACTGTGTCTATCGATGTAAAGAGTGGTTTTGGAGAACGACAAGTTGATTTAGTTAGAATTTTACCTGCAAAGGTTTTTGCAAAACAAAAAATTAATCCGATTCCAGGATTAGTTATAAATGTTGGAAATGCACTTGGAAAAGTACAAAGTGTTTCAGGCGGACGTGTTCGAGTAGACTTTAATCATCCTTTGGCTGGTAGAGAACTTGAATATACTCTCAAAGTAGTAAAAGAAATTAAAACTAAGAAAGAAATTGCTGAAAAAATGTTTGAAAAGTATTATTCACAAGTTCCTGGTTCTATAAAAGAGATCAAAGAAGAAGTCTTATACATAACACTTCCTTCTGATTCTCTTAAAGGACTTGAAAGAGTAAACAAAGCAGTAACCGATTTAGCAAAAGACATGGGCCTTGCAATTACTTTCAAAGAAGCTATTAAAACCGAAAAGAAAGAAGCTCCAAAAATAATTGAAGAAAAGAAAGAGTAAATCATGTTTTCTCGTGGGCATTGACCTTGCACAATCCTTTTATAGGTTCTAAATCAAATCTAATCATGATACAAAAATATGCTCAAGCAACTAACCAAGCTTGTTTAGCGGTTTGTTTATTACAATTAACTAAAACAAAAATAACAAAGAAAAAAGAATGGGATGTATTAGAATATGCATTTAATTTTTCAAAAGATGATTTTGCTATTGGGCACTTTGACTATATTGCAAAAAAATATGACATAAAACTTGATGATTATTGGGACAACAAAAACTATTGTGACTATCTAAGAAAAATGAAGATTTCAAAAAAGATAAATATTCTTCACAAAAAGATCGATTTGAATATCGTTAATAAACTAATAAAAAAATCTCCAATAATACTGCAAATTGATTCATATGCTTTTTGGAAAATAACACATTGTTCTCATTTTGTTATTATACTTGAAAAAAATAAAAATGGGTATAAAATATACGATCCTTGGTTTGGAAAAACTTTTCAAAAAAGTACAAAAGAAGTATCAAAAGGGATTATTAGTCTAAGAAACTTATTGAAATTTTATCCACAAATAATTCAAAGAGTTTAATTTGCTAAACTGGTAGCATTTCTTTTATTCTATCATCAAATAGTCCAATAAGATCATTTAACGCAGTACTTAAAATTGATCGCGCTAATACTGGTGTTAACTTTCCTCCGCCACCCAATGCTTTTCTTGTACGACTTAGTTCTGCTTCGATCATTTTGTCTATAGGCAATCCTAAAGCAAAATACATATGTCCTTTTCC
>JABIDZ010000060.1 GCA_018651445.1 Candidatus Iainarchaeum sp.
TCCCTAAAATAAAAAACGCTGGACTTGTTTAAAAGGCTTTCTTCTTTTTTTGTTCATTTATTCCAGTGTATTATTAAAAACAAAGAAAAGTTATGTATAATGAATGCCTAGGGTCTTCTTTGATTTAGTCGTCGATTTTTTGCACATCGTGTTTGATAATCTCTTGGACCGCGAACAATAGCACTTAACGCAGAAAGGTGTGCACGTTTCTTTTTTGTTTCGGACGCGGTTGCAAGCGAATCAATTTCAAGTTGAATTGCTGCACGACTGTGTGTGTTATGTTTATTTTTGTCAATCGCCTTTTCAATGCCGGCTAAAAATAATCTTGCGTGTTCTAAACGTGAACTATCATACGTTTTATTTGCGGAATATTTACGAATTTGTTTTTGGGCAATAATTAATTGCCGATGTAATATATCCCTTTCGGGTTGTGAAAGTCCAGATCCGCTTGGCATAATATAATATATTTTTTTAACTTAATAATTCTTACTTTGCTGGCATTAAACCCAAAGCACATTTAAAAACTCTCAATTATTACTTCTGTTATGTATTTAGATGATTTTATTGAAAATGCGTCTCAAACAATTAATGCTACGCATTCATTACATGAAAAAACTACTCAAAGGTTATTGCCGCTAAAACAACAACTTTCTCCAAACGGCGTAGAAAATTTTACTGAAAACATTATTCCAAAAGAATTTTCTTGTAAACTAGCCGGAGTGGATTCAGGGTTTGTTTCAAAAAAACTATCCTTTATGGACCTGGTTCTTGTAAGAACTGTTGGTGCAATTTTTTCTTTTGAATCAAGCGTGCTTGCAAAAGCAGAGTATTATCCTAGTGCAGTATTATTGCCTGAACCAGTTCTACTAAAAAATGGTTTAGAAAAAGACGAAGAACAACAAAGTATTTCTCTTGTGCGACTCGAAAGAGAAGTTCAAACATCAATAGATATAATTGAAAAGTACCATCCGAAGTATTTATTCATTGATGGTTCTATCTTGCCACAATACCAAGACAAACCAAGAAAAGAATCCGTAATTAGTGATGATTACAATTCAATTCTTACATTATTTCAAAAGCTTTATGAGGTCGCTGAAAAAAACGAGTGCACGTTAATCTCATGTATTGAAGATTCAAGAGGTAGTCGATTCAAACAATTGCTTTCACTTTTTTTAGAAGCTAAACCAATAGGAAATGCTATTTTACTTAATGGTGCAAACGACTCTGCATTACTAGATTATTTTTTATTAAAGGGAGAGCGAACATTTTGTTTTCCATATACTTCGAGTATTAGCGCGCACCCAATATTAAAAGACTATAAAGAAAAATGGAGTAAAAATATTCGCGTGTTTTATCTAAAAGCAAGTGATTTTGATCGACCGTTACGAATAGAATTTATTTCAAAAGGTAATTCAAAAAAAGAAGCAGATGAAATAGCGTCAATAGTGTACTCGCTTTCTTCAATTCATAAAGAGTATTCCTATCCTACGATTCTAATTGAAGCGGACCTTCGAGCGCGTTTAAACGAACAAGATATAAGTATTGTTTATGATAAATTAGTAGATAAATTAGGGCCAAAAGTGAGGATGCGAAGAAACGCAAGACCATTTAAGTGATTGAAATGAAACAAAGAAGCAAACTCGTTAAAATTTTACCGCGTACGCCTGCAGAAGACGTTATTCAAAACGCTAATAATGTAAATTTGAGATTTCATGAAACATTAGAAAGATTAAGTCGTGGGCGAATTAAGATTCGACCAAAACCCGTAGCCAAAATAATTGTACGTTCGAACATTGCATTAGAAGATGCAATGATTGCAAGGGACTTACGAAAGATGGATAAAAAAAGGAGTCGAAAAAAATGACTAAAGAAGTTTTAGGAACAGTTGTTTCAACTATAGAAGGGCCGTCTCCAAGTAGAGTAGATTTTGTTGTTAACAAGGGAAAAGCTCACAAGGGAATGTTTGTAGAATTATCGTATTCTGAAGGAACCATGATTGCAATGGTTGATGAATTAATTAAAACAAATAGATATTTTGAAAGACCCGATTCAGTTAAAACGATTGGAGAAGAACTTGAAAAAAACTTTCCTGCGGCAGATTGGGAATTTTTAATTGCAAAAGCAAAACCATTAGGTGTGTTCACAGACAAACTAATTCAAAGAAGCACCTTCCCACCTTCACCGGGTGCAAAAGTATATGTTGCAGATGATGAACACATAAAAAAATTCTTAAAACTAGATGAAAACGGAATGAATCTAGGACAAATACAATTCCATGATGTTTTAATGAAACCAAATCTATCAAAGTTATTACAAAAGCATTTAGCGATTCTTGCAATGAGTGGTGCAGGAAAAAGTTATTGTGTGTCTGTGTTACTTGAAGAGTTGCTTTCTCGAACAGATGAACAAGGACAAATAGCAGTTATAGCTTTTGATACTCACGGAGAATACACTTGTTTTGGAGAACCAACCAAAACGCACACAGATTTTTCTAGCAAAACAAGAGTAATAGATGCACGCAACATAAAGCTTTCACTCGCAAAGATTCCTAGATATTTACTTGATAAATTTCTTTCAAACTTAACTCCGGTACAAAAAAGAGAGTTGTTTAGAATAATTTCAAAACTCTCACAAGAAATGAAGTCAGGGGTTGGCCCGTTTAATATTAATGCTATACGGTCAGAAGTAAAAGAATTAGAACCAAAACTAGCTACCGCACTTAATTTTGCATTAGATGATCTTGAAAGACTAAATCTATTCGGAAAAATAGATGATCCTTCTGTTTTAGAAATAGCTAAGCCTGGACAATTAACTGTAATAGATCTTAACGGTTTAATTTCTCAAAAAAAGAAACAATTAATCGTAGCTTATTTTTCTGAAAAACTTTTTAATGCAAGAAGACAAATGCGTGTTCCGCCATTTGCTTTGTTAGTAGAAGAAGCACATAACTTTATTCCTGAGTCAACGGCAGCAGAACACGCGCTAGCAAAATCAACGCTAAGAACAATTGCAAGAGAAGGGCGAAAATTTTGTGCATCGCTAATTTTGATTTCACAAAGACCAAAACGTTTAGATGTTACTACACTTGCAAATTGTAATACAAATATAATTCTTAGAATAACAAATCCAAACGATTTAGATCATATAAAACAAAGTTCTGAAGGAGTTGATTCTAATAGTAGTTCAATGATTTCTTCGTTAAGAGTAGGAGAAGCAATGATTATGGGTGAGGCAGTTAGTGCGCCAACTTTCTTTAAGGTTCGTGAAAGAACTTCTGCTCCAAGTAAGCACGAAACAACTCTTGAAGAAAGCGCTAAAAAGTTTGCGTCGAACAAAGAAAAACAAGATGATGAAATAGCTGCATTTCTTTAACGTTTTCTAAACCCGCCGGCATTGACCCCTCAGAGCGTTTATATACAAAAAAATCCGCTTTCTAGTATGCCAACACACAAATATTTAGTTAACGTAACGTACTTAGAAGAAAAAAATGAGATTTACGCTTATTTCAAAAATGAAGGCGAACAAACCGTAAAACGCTTTTCTTTTTTTCCGTATTTCATTTTACAAAAAGATTTGGATACAAAAAAAGTACAAGAGCTTTTATTTGATTTTAAAATAAAGAACTTTTCAATAGAACAAAACAATAAAAGCAACAAAATAGTTTCTTCGTCTTTTGATACATTAAAAAAGATTTCTAAAGTTTTAGCAAAAACTACTAACAAAAAACATTTGGTTCTTGCGCCAGAACGAACTTTTCTAATAGAAAAGAACTGGTCTTATTTTGATACTTTTTCTTTTGAAAGCAGTGATGTTTTTGAAAAACTTTCACACCAAAAAGATTTTGGGTTTCATTTGATTCCTGAAATCGCTTTTGAGGAAGCACTTTGTTTGAACGAAAAACAAACCTCATTTTTAGTAGAACAAAGTGTTTTCTCCACCCTATTAAAAATTCCGCTCACAAAAATTCCTAAAACAATTCAAGAAAAAGCCGAAATCTTACTTGAAAATATATTTTTTGCAAATGGAGGGATAATTTCTTGGAAAAACGATGAATCCTTTTATTCGTATAATGAATTTGCACCTTTTGGAGAATATGATTCGATTTCAAAAATAGACTTTGCAGTTATTTGGCCTCAACTATTTTCAAAAAACTTTTTTAACATAGGACAAGAATCAATGAATTGTTCTTGTTGTAAACCAATTAAATTAGATGATTCTCATTTACTACCTTCTTCAAGAATCGAAGTTAAATTTAATGAAAGTGATTCTTTTTTTGAATCGAGTTCAAATTCTTTTGCGTTAGAATTCCATAAAAACAATTCTGGCAAAGAAATTAGAAAACAAAAGAAGCGAGAGTTTTGTTTGAAGAATTATCCTGTAGGTCCAACAAAAAAAGGTTTTAATGCTAAACTTCCTATCGACGATGCAAAAGAATTATTAGATACGAATCTAGTTTCTCTTGGAAAAAATCATTCATCACAA
>JABIDZ010000042.1 GCA_018651445.1 Candidatus Iainarchaeum sp.
AAAAGTAAAATCATCAAAAAACTTCCAATTGCTGCAATAATCAAACCGACGTGTAGACTAAGCGTTGCAAGAGAAATTAACATACAAGTCATTACACCCAAATGAATCATTACTTCTCGATAAATAATATAATCAACTGCGTTTTCTCCAGCGTTTGCATAAGATGTTGCATCAACAGATATTTCAGAAGACGGTTTAACAAAACCGTGTATTGCATCAATAATAAATGCAAAAATTGTTGTACTTACAAACAAACGAACAATCCATAATACTCCTCCAACAAATATCGAACTCGAAATAAGATTCTTTTTGTTTTTGTCAAAAAACGAACCAAAAATAATTGTTGCGATAAATGAGAACACTAACAACGTAGTCGTAATCAATCCTAAAGTAACATAACTTCCAACTATTGAAAACAAAATAAGCGGCCAGAATAAGGTAAATCCTCTTACATATAACCCATACCCATAATATCCTGTAGAATGATGTTTGTTTCTTTTTGTAAAAATCTTGTTAATAGAAAAATCAACACACTCTTTTTTGTCTTTTGTAAGCAAGAGCGGAATTACCGAGGATATAATTATTACGACAACAAATCCTAACAAATAGCTAAAGTTAGTATAAACAATAATTACGCCCCCAATCACTGGCGCTGCTGCTGAAAGCAAAGATGTTATCACACTTCCAATCGCAACTTCTTTACCTTTACTACCTGCGTCACTATTCTCTGCAAAATCTGAGTGAAATGCCAACCAAAATATACCGCTATATGCTCCACCAACACAACCAATTATAAAAATTGGAATTGGAATTGATTCTAATAAAAACAAAAGTACAAAATAAATTATAATTAATGGTTGAGCAAAGATTATTGTATGTTTAAGACCAATTTTTGAAGACAAATAAGCTGCCGGTATAAGTGATAAGATGTGACAAAAACTACTCGCGGTAAAAAATAAGAAAACATCAAATAAAGGGTAACCTAAATTTAACAAAAATAAGGGGATAAAAATTGAGATCAAACCAAAAGAAAATGCACGGAGCCCAAGGTTAATATATAATTCGTCAATTTCTTTGTTTTGTAGTAAATGAAAATGCTTGTGTGAGTCCATTACAAAAAAACTACTTGCGTGAATATAATTGTTTGCTTAATAGCCAAAAAGCAAATAATAAAGAATGAGAAAATACTATTTAATTAGTATGAGAAAAATAGTTTTTTTACTAATATTAGTATTATTATCATGTAGCGTTATTGCTGAAGAGTTTTACCCAACTACGATTTCTGGATTAGAAACTAGAGCAAAACTTTGGGGAGACGGAACTATTTCGGATTTAAGGACGGGGCAAGAAATAACTTTGAAAACACTCACCTTTCAAGAATCCGATTTTCAAGAAGTTAATGTTGTAAGTGAAGTACTACGTATCAATGGAAAAGAAATTTTGCCAGAATATGTTCTTGATGAATTTAACAACAAATATGTTAAATTTACTATTACCGAAAACGGTTCTTTTGTGTACGAATTGGTTGCAGACATAAAAACACAAGCGCTAGTGTTTGAAGTAAACGATTATACTCTAGGAACTGCTCCGCAAAATTTAGCTAGTTTTTTAAGTAAAAGCGAGACCATTGAAAGTGATTCTAGTGAAATCATCACGGTTGCTGCACACAAATTAAATTCCAATAGTTTTTTGGAAACACTTAATGACACGATTTTTTGGGTAAACGATTATGTCGAGTATGCGCGTGATAACGAATTCCAATTGTATTATTCACAACAACGCTCATCGATAGAAACGCTATTATCAAAAAAAGGTGTTTGTGATGAATTCGCGAATCTCGCAGCAGGAATCTTGCGCGCAAAAGGAATCCCTACACGCCTAGCAACCGGCTTGAGTTTTGATGGAACCCAGTGGGGAAACCATGCATGGATCGAAGTATATCACAACGAAGTTGGTTGGATTCCAAGCGACCCTACCTTTCGTGAATCCGGTTTTGTTGACGCCACACACATAAAAATTGGTTCGTTTAACGATGTTACTTTATCACAAACAAAAGCTGTTTATCCTGGCAATTCGGAAATTGTTTTTAGTACAAATAAATTACCCGAAGTTACGATTAAAAATAAAGAATATTTTTCACATGTAACACTTGCCGCTAGTCCTAACGAACTAAATTCAGGCAGATGGAATGAAATTAAATTAAAAGTTAAAAATAATACGCAGAACACAGTTAATGCACCCATCCGCGTTCGAACGAACGAAGCAAAACGATCAGGGATAACAAAAGTTGCTTGCTTAGATTTAACCGATTGTTTATTTGTCGATGAAACAAAAAAATCGGTTACACTTTTACCCGGTGAAGAAAAAGAACTTACGTTTGGGTTCTACCCCGACATTGATCTAAAAGAAAATGAAATTCTTACTACACACCTAATTTTTGATTCACTTGCAGAACCACTAGAACACGAAATTGTTATTAGACACGGAGAACTTATTGACAATGGATTAGTAACTGTAAAAGACTTAACTCCAATCACTACTACTGAAAAGTTAATGCTTGAGATACTTGTTGGAAATAACAAACCAAGAACAAGTATAATTTCGATTAGCTTAACAGGTACAGATACAAACTTTCTTTGGAGTGAAACGCTAAGCCCATTTGAACTTGCGAATTTTAGAAAAGAAATTCCATTAACCGCGACAAAGTTTCTTGTTACAATTGAAACCGAAAGTGAGATTTATAGTCAGACTATTTATCCAATAATTAGAGCTGCGTCCACACCTATAACCCCTGATAAAACAGTAATAATACAAAAAATTCCAAATAAACCGAATGCCGACCCGGTAAAAACTGTTTTTGATAATCCTGAGTTGATTTTGCTTGCGTCACTTGTACTAGTAGCATTTGTTTTGTTAGTAGTAATTGCAATGCGAAAACGCTATGTTTAAGCTTAAATTTAAAAGCAATTTCCAAGACGATTTAATTAGATAGTTCATTAAGCGACCAAACAAAACACAAGTTTTGTGGGTCCAGAAAAAGCAGAGCTTTTTCTTAGAAGCGAAATGCGCTTTGGCATCGACGGCCAACCGTTGCGACCGTAGTCTAGTGGTTATGATTCTACCTTGCCAAGGTAGGGGCTCGGGTTCAATTCCCGGCGGTCGCATATATTAAATTCTTTTTTAAAAGAACCAAATATACAAAAAGTATATTCCTATAACAAAAATTATTATTCCGACTAGTTTCATTAAAAATAGTTTTAGTTTTAAAGGAATTATAATCGACTTTATTTTTTCATCTGCTTCGTCTTGGAAAAGAATTTTTACTTTTTTGTTTTTCTTATGTCTTCGAACGGAATCAAATAAAGGAACTAAACCAAGTAAGCGTTTTGGAATAAAAAAATACCATATACCAAAATACGTGAAAAAGAATCCTGCAGAAATAATCGCGTCTATAAACAGGGTTAAAATAAACGCGAAGCCTCCTCCAAAAATACATAGAATATTCATTGCTAAGAAATTCTTTTTCCTATTCATAAACTAAATTAGATTACTTTCGTTTTTTAGTTGTTTTCTTTTTAGTAACTTTTCTCTTTACTGTTTTTTTAGAAGACTTTTTCTTGACCGCTTTCTTCTTAACAACCCGCTTCTTTTTAGTCTTCTTTACAACTTTCTTTTTTGACTTCTTCTTAACTTTTGGAGTTACAACTCTTCTAGCAAGAATTCGTTTTATTCTTCTAGACGAATGCGCTTCTTGACGAATTTGTGCATAAATTTCTATTACTGCAAAATAATAACCAACAATTACAGGTGCTAACGCAAATATCTGTGCGAAGTTAACTGCGATTTTATATGCTAACGCATTTGTAAAATAGTTTAATAAAATAATGTGTAAGATTGCGCCCAGTATAAGCGAGATTACGATAAACAAAACAAATAATGCGGCTAACGCAAATATTAAACCAATTAAAATTTTCCAAAACTTTTTGTGAGTTAAATGCCACGATTCTTTGATAGTCTTTTTTATTGTAAAATTATGATTATAAAAAACGGTTACTGAAAACAACAATCTTATTGCATTGTAAATTATTATAGCTAAATAACAAATAAGAAAAATAATCAAAGCAATGTTTATGAACATACTTTGAACCGATAAAGAATAACCATATAGCAAGGGAATTCCAAATAACAACAATAGTTGTGTTACACGATACGCTTTGTGAATATTCCAAACTAGAATATACCATAACTCAAGAATTACTAAAAATATCGTGTCAATAAATTTTCCTACCGACAATCTTTCAACATTAAACGCTTTGTGGTTTAATGTGTGACAAGTTAAAACGACTAATGCTATGATTAATGCTATGTACATTATGCCTATTAATCCATTAACTACCCACAAAACTTCTTGTGAATACCACCCAATCCCAATCGCGACGGGAACAAAAACTAATGCAAAGAAAGACAACCAAAAAAATACTAGAAACCAAGCTAGTTTTTTAAGTGAAAACCAAGTATAGGTTGCACTAATTATTCTATCATAATCCATGCAATAAATAGGCTATTGTAGTTTTTAAGTTTTTTTAATGGAGGACTTTGTCAATTAAAGGTTTTATTTGTTCAAAAACTTTTGAGATCGATACATTCGCGTCAATTATTTGTATGTTTTCGTTAGGCAAGTTAGTTGGTAAATCTAAAAAATGTTTTCGTAAATTGGTTATAAAATCAAGTTCTCGAAATTTATCTGAGTCCTGTCTTTTCTCATCTTTTGCATAAGAAATTCTTTTATGTCCTTCTTCAGGCGAAACATCCATTATCAAAGCTAGGTCTGGAGCTAAAAAATCTTTGTGAGACGCAAAAACTTTTTCAAAATCAGTTCCTTGTACTGTTTGATACGCAATGGACGAGTACTTATATCTATCACAAATAACAACAAAATCTTTTTCTATAAGCGGTTTGATTACATTTTCTATATGCCATTGTCTATCATCAATAAAGGCTTGGAATAACTCTGCTTTACAATCAGCACTTGTTTTTTGTTGTTTAAATAATTCTCTAATCGCAAGTCCATACGGCCCATTTGTTGGTTCGTCGGTTACAAGAATATTATCATATTTCTTTGATTTATCAAAAATATATTCAAAAGCTTTTTTTATTTGAGTTCCTTTTCCACTACCGGGCAAACCATCAAAAACAATAAACGTTCCAGTCATTTTTGTTCACCTAAAAAATCGTTTACTACGCTCCAAACTTTTTTGTGTATTTCGGGTATTGACATCAATACTCCGTTTTCGGTACAATCGATAATTGTCCACCCATACTTTTTTGCTACTTCTACGTATGCTTGTTCTGCTTGTTTTAAATGTTCTAAATCTTCTTCGTGTATATCCTTCTTTTTTCCACTAATATAGTCTCTATGTCCTTTATTTTCAATTAACTTTTGTCCTATTTCTAATGGAACAAAAAGTAGTATTGTTAAATCTGGTTTTGGAATTCCGAAGAAGTTATATTCTAAATCCTCTAACCAATTAAGATATTCTTCACGTTCTTTTGAATCTGCAATCTTTCCGGCTTGGTGCCCCATATTTGCAGAAACATATCTATTCGACACTACGATTCTTCCTTCGCTAAGAGCTTTTCGCATTCCAAACGACGCATCATATCGATCTATTGCATAGAACATTGACGCAACTTTTGGAGACACCTCGTTTGCAGAACCATATTTTCCATTCAAATAATTAGCAACTGCTCCTGCTGTGTTTCCAGCGTATTGCGGAAAATCAACATACGCAGTTTCTACGCCTTTTTCTTCGAATCTATGGAGCAATTCTTTTGATTGAGTAGCTTTTCCGCTTCCGTCTGTACCCTCAATAACAATTAGTTTTCCTTTCACACCAACACCACTAGGATAAGCCCGTTCTACTTAATAAAAATTT
>JABIDZ010000032.1 GCA_018651445.1 Candidatus Iainarchaeum sp.
GTTGCCGCAATTCCGATTGAATCTAGTTCAAAATTATTTGCACCAAGAGTAGTAGCAACGTCTTGGTAATTGCGCGCAGTTCGTCCACCGCCAACAACTAAAACAATATTAAATTCGCTTGACAAATCGTTTACAACCGAACAAAATTCGCTAATCTTATCAGTTAAAGGTTTTTCACCAATAAACACGCTCCCACCAACACTAATAACAAATCCCTTCGCCGAAGCATTATAAGAACTTGAATAACTTGATCCAGAAGAGCTAGAACTAGTTGCAGAATAGTTTTCTTTCATTGCTTCTGCATTTTCTTCGTTAAACATGTCAAACATTTTGCCCACTTAATAGCCTTTTATTAACTTAATTAATCCAAACTTAATAAGCATTACTTGTTTAAATAAGTAATCGTAGTGGTTCAAATGAGTGAAAAAAGCAACTATAACGCTGAAATGGCAGTGTTTAAGAAAAAGCTAAAACAGCTAGCAAATTACAAGGGTAGACATACTGAACTAATCACTCTTTACGTTCCGTTTGGAACTGATCGTGGAACCGTAATGAACCAATTAAGTGAAGAAATAAATCAAAGTTCTAATATCAAAAGTCCTACTACAAGAAAAAATGTTCAAGGCGCGTTAAGAAAAATAATTGTTTTCTTAAAAAAAATTAATTTTAAACTTCCTGCAAACGGAATAGTTGTTTTTAGTGGAAATGTTAGTGAAATAGAAGGCCGAAGTAATATTCGTTTGTTCACGGTTCAACCGCTTAAAGAATTAAAAACAAAACTTTATTGGTGTGACTCCGAATTTCATCTAACCCCGTTAAAAGACATGGCAGTACCAAACGAATTCTATGCTTTAATGACGATTGACAAAAATGAAGCTACTATCGCACAACTAAGTGGCAAAAACTACGAGATCTTAGGACACTTCACTTCAACAGTTCCTGGAAAAACAAGAGCCGGAGGACAATCATCACAACGTTTTGAAAGACTACGAGAAGAAGCAATGCAAGATTTTTTCAAAAGAGCCGGGAGTAAATTCAATGGCTATTTCTTACCAAACATTGACAAAATAAAAGGACTTATCGTTGGCGGGCCCGGAATGACAAAACAATATTTTATGGACAAAAAAGTAATTCACCACGAACTAGCAAAAAGAATTCTTGGAGTTCTTGATACATCCTACACTGATGAAGGCGGGATACGCGAACTAGTACAAAAAAGTGAAGACTTGTTAAAAGACACTGAAATGATGCGAGAAAAAGTTACTTTGGACAATTTCTTAGGCGAAGTAGCAAAAGACGGCGTTGCAACTTATGGTTCAAACGAAGTTGAAAAAGCAATGGATGAAGGACGCGTAAAAACATTAATTATTTCTGAAGACATACCTTGGATAGTAATAAAAAAATTATGTGGGCATTGCGACAAAGAAGAAATCGAGATTTTTAAGAACCCAGATGACTACGAAGAATCAAAAGTAAGTTGTAGTGAATGCAAATCAAAAGTCGAAGTAATGGAAGAAGTTGATTATTTAGATTATATGCTTGAAAAAGCAAATGACACGGGTGCGGGCGTTCGAGTGATTAGTACTGAAACAAGTCAAGGCCAACAATTCTTAGAAGGATTTGGCGGAGTCGGAGCAATTCTTCGATACAAAATATAATAATTTTTAGTGATTCTATGTTCATAACAACCACCCCCGTTTTAAAAGCACGCGTAAAACAACGCTACGCTGATTTTATTGTTGAAGAAATTTATGTGGAAAATGGAAAAGAACAAATGTGTAAAGTAGAAAAGTTCACTACTCCGTTTGGAGAACGAAGCGAAACAAAACTAGTTGTTCCAAAGAACACAGAAGAAAAAGAACATTTAATCCTAGAACTTGAAAAAATCAATACTGACACTAATACTGCCATAGCCCTACTTTCAAGAGGTTTAGGACTTAGCAAGAGCCGAATTGGTTATGCAGGTATGAAAGACAAGCGAGCAATAACTGCTCAGCGAATTAGCATTTACCAAGCAGAAGTTGAACGCATAGAACGCTTTGGAGCAAAAGGACTTGGTCTTGCAAATCCGTCTTGGGGAGAACGCTTAGAACTAGGTGACTTAAAAGGAAACCAATTTACTCTAACTTTACGAGATATTAGCGAAGAAAAAAAAGAAATTAAAAAAATTGTTGACGAATTTGCTAAACAAATAAAAAGCGGGATACCCAACTTTTTTGGAACACAACGTTTTGGTGGAAAAAGAAATGTTACGCATCGAGTAGGAAAACTATTATTGCAAGAAAATTTCAAAGACGCAGTAATGCTTTATTTAACAGAAACTTTTGAAGAAGAAAAACCAGATATTAAAAACGCTCGAATCAATTTAGCAAAAACTCTTGATTTTAGACAAGCGTTACGTGAATTTCCAAACGCGTGTAGAAGCGAAAAAGCAATCCTAAATGAATTAGCAAAAAGTCCTACAGATTTTATGAAAGCATTTAGTGCATTACAAAAAAAGACGCGTTATTTATTTGTGCACGCGTATCAAAGTTATTTATTCAACAAAATAATAACAAAACGAATAGAATTATTTGGCGACAAAGCTCTTGCAAAAATTGACGGAGATGTTTTAAGCGAAGACAAAAACCCAACCACTATCCTCCCCGGTTTTGAAACAACTTTCTCAGAGGGTAAAGCTGGCGAAATAGAAAAACAAATTATGAAAGAAGAAAAAGTTTCTTTCAAAACTTTTCGAGTACATTCATTAAGCGAATTATCAAGTAAGGGAAACCAAAAAGAAATTTCTTTGTTTCCAAAAGACTTTAAGCTATTAGAAATAATGGATGATGAATTCAACGAAGGAAAAAGAGCAATAAAAATATCTTTTTTCTTAAGCAAAGGAAATTACGCAACAACTGCATTACGCGAATTAATAAAAGAAGAGATTTTTTAGAAAACAAAGCTTACGAAAATAGCTGTCCAAAACAAAGAATTGATTATGACTATTACCCAGATAATCGAAACTATTTGCCATTCAAATCTATCTCCAAAAAGCTTCATCATTAATTTGGCAAAATCAAATTTGGTCTTTCCCTTATAATCAGGAATTGTTAGTTTACCATTCGATAGCAATTTATAGGGTCGTTGTTTTTGTTGTGTTGCATCATCACGATTAGTAATCATTTTTAACAAAAAGAAATCAACCATATGAGGAATAAATAACAAGAATACAAATATTACAAACAAAATATTTTGTGTGAACAATGCCATGCCCGCAATTGCAGAACCGATTAAAAGTGTCCCAGAATCACCAGGAAATGCTTTCACAGGATATTTGTTAAACACTAATAATCCTAGAATTATCCCTGCAAGTGAAAGAAATAAGAATGACGCGTGTGAATTAAATTGCATTGCAACTATTGACGCAAAAATACAAATAATAAAACTTGTTCCAACGGTCCAACCATTTAGTCCTTCAAAAGTATTACTAAAACTTGCAACGCCTGCTAAAAACAACGCTAATAAAATAATCCATACCACTCCAATAATATCTTGTGGAAAAAAGAAAATGATTGCTACAATCAAAGAGATTAATGCAATTGGTGTTGCACGTACTTTCCAACCAACGGCTCTGCCAAAAAACTTGTTTTTATTATCATCTAAAAAACCAATAAATCCAAAAACACTTATTGCAATTCCGACCAACAATAATTCTAATCCCATATTTAGAAATAAAATACAATAAATAACCAATAACCACACTGGAAGTAGTAAAGCAATTCCGCAACTCTCAGCAACTAGCGGGTCGCCTTTGATGTTGATATTTTTTCCAACTATCCCTTTTGCAAAATTTCGTTTTACAATTAGCATAACACTCGCTAGCGAAATAATGAAGAATATCACGAGTAAGATTAATTGTTCTTGCATAACAAGTATTACTTATTGGTGTTTTTATTTCTTTTGGGCGCAACGGGTTTTACTTTCACAAGTGAAATTACTAAGCTAACAACTGTCGGTATCAACAATCTAACAACATCGAATAAAATCAGTATTGCCCCGATTTGCGCAATTGTTAAAGAAACTGATGCAAATTCTGGGAGTGAAAGAAAAATGAATCCTGCGGCTTCAACCAAACCAATTCCTCTTGGCAACACAGGAGTTCTTTCTAAAATAGAGATTATTACAAATAACACAATTAATGCAAATAATTCTATTTGTACGTTTAATGCTAAGAAACAAAACCATAAAGCAATAAATTCAAATATAAGTGAGAGCGCGGCTAAAACAAAAACCACTACAAACTTTTTTAAAGAAATTTTGGTTAAATAAATAGAATA